>CACKBA010000018.1 GCA_902598295.1 uncultured Bacteroidota bacterium | reverse complement strand
AAAAACTTACTTTTTTGTTTATTATTTATAGGTTTTTTTACGATTTTAGCCGTCTAAATATATTTTATTATGAATTTTAAGCAGATTCAACAATTAATTAAGTTTGTTTCAAAAACTGATGTAAATGAAGTAACAATTGAGAATAAAGATTTTAAGATTAATATTAAAGGAAGGAGTTTTTCTAACGATTCATCCCAATCATTAATTCAGCAAACCCTCCCACCACCTCAAATTCAAACACCAATGATTGTTCCTGAACCTGCTGCACCTGTTGTTCATACACCTCCTCAGACTACAATACCTGATTCTGATTCCTCTAATCATGTTACAATTAAATCCCCAATCATTGGAACATTTTATAGAAAACCCTCACCAGATAAGGATAACTTTGTCAATATTGGTGATGAGATTAGCGAAGGACAGACTCTATGCGTCATTGAAGCTATGAAACTCTTTAATGAAATAGAATCCGATATTTCTGGTAAAATTGTAAAAATTTTAGTTGATGATGCTTCGCCAGTTGAATTCGATCAACCCTTGTTTGTAATTGAACCAAATTAATATTCATGTTCAAAAAAGTATTAATTGCTAACAGAGGTGAAATAGCCTTACGTGTAATTAGAACATGTAAGGAAATGGGCATAAAAACTGTTGCTGTTTACTCAAAAGCAGACGAAGAAAGTCTTCATGTAAAATTTGCAGATGAAGCCGTTTGTATTGGACCTGCACCAAGCAGCGAATCTTATTTAAAAATACCAAACATTATTGCCGCTGCCGAAATCACAAATGCTGATGCTATTCATCCTGGATATGGATTCTTATCTGAGAATGCTAAGTTTTCTAAAATCTGTGGTGAACACAAAATTAAATTTATTGGACCATCGCCTGAAATGATAGAAAAAATGGGGGATAAGGCTACAGCTGTATCTACGATGCAACAAGCAAAAGTCCCAACAATACCCGGCTCAGGTGGAGCTGTTGATGATGTTGAAAAAGCTTTTAAAATAGCGGTTAAAATTGGATTTCCTGTAATGATAAAAGCATCTGCTGGTGGAGGAGGTAAGGGAATGAGGGCAGTATTTAAACGAAATGATTTCAAAAAGAACTGGGGAAGTGCAAAGCAAGAAGCCAAAGCTGCTTTTGGTAATGATGATATGTATATAGAAAAACTAATTCAAGAACCGCGTCATATTGAAATTCAAATTATTGCTGATCAGTACGGTAATGTATGCCATCTTTCTGAAAGGGATTGCTCAATTCAAAGAAGACATCAAAAATTAACTGAGGAAACACCATCACCATTTATGATCAAGAGCTTGAGAAATAAAATGGGTAATGCTGCTGTAAAAGCTGCAAAATTTATTAACTATGAGGGAGTTGGAACTGTAGAGTTTTTAGTTGATAATCAAAGAAATTTTTATTTTATGGAAATGAATACTCGTATTCAGGTTGAACATCCAATTACTGAACAAGTTATAGATTATGATCTTATTAAAGAGCAAATTAAAGTAGCAGCTGGTACCAAGGTTTCAGGTAAGCCTTATTTTCCAAAACTTCATTCAATTGAGTGCAGGATAAATGCTGAAGATCCTGAAAATGACTTTAGACCATCACCAGGTCTAATAACAAACTTACATTTACCTGGTGGTCATGGTGTACGTGTTGATACTCATGTTTACAGTGGCTATACGATATCTCCCAATTACGATTCTATGATCGCAAAAATTATCACCACTGATCAAAAAAGAGAGGAAGCTATAAATAAAATGCGAAGAGCTCTTGATGAGTTTGTAATAGAGGGAATAAAGACAACCATTCCTTTCCATAGAAAATTAATGGACAATGAAGCTTATTTAAAAGGTGTTTATACTACAAAATTTATGGAGGATTTCGAATTTTAATTTAAAAATCCTTTATCAATAAGAAGTTGCATAATTTGAATTGTATTTGTAGCTGCTCCTTTTCTCAAATTATCGCAAACTACCCACATATTTAAACTATTTTCACAAGAATTATCTCTTCTAACTCTTCCAACGTAGACACTATCCTTTCCTTGTGAATTTACAGGCATTGGGTAGTGATTTTTGAAAGGTTTATCCTCCAAAATCACACCCTCAGAATTTTGTATAATATTTTTAATATCCTCTATGTCAAAAGAATTTTCTAAAGTGATATTAATTGATTCACTATGACCTCCTGAAATTGGTAATCGAACCGCAGTCGCTGTTATTGAAATATTAGAATCAAGTATTTTATTGGTTTCGTTAACTAATTTCATTTCCTCTTTAGTATATCCATTTTCTTCGAATTCATCACAGTGTGGAATAGCATTATTATATATTTGATGAGGATAAACTTTTTCACTTTTATTGCTATTTCTCTCAGCATGTAATTGAGCAATTGCTTTTCTGCCTGTTCCTGAAATAGATTGGTAAGTTGAAATAATAATTCTTAAAATATTATACTTTCGATGAATATTATGTATTGCCATTACCATCTGTATGGTTGAGCAATTTGGGTTGGGTATAATTTTATCTTTTTTATCTAATATATGCCCATTGATTTCAGGGACTATAAGCTTTTTAGTTTCATCCATTCTCCAAGCAGATGAGTTATCAATAACATATGCCCCCTTTTCAACAAAAATTGGTGCCCACTTCAGTGATAATTCCTTACCTGCACTAAATATTGCAATGTCAATTTTATTTTCAAGAACATTTTCAATAGAAGTTATTTTAATATCTATGCCCTTAAACTTAATAAATTGACCAACGGATCTATCGGATGCAACAGCATAAATATTATTCAACTTAATTTTAGATTTATCAAGAATTTCGAAAATTATTTGGCCAACTAATCCAGTTGCTCCAACTATTGCAACATCCATACTTCAAATTTAAAGCAATATTAAAATTATTTAATATAAATTCTCTTTATTCTGTGGGACAATGAGGTTAAAATCTCATATGAAATAGTCCCATTTTTTTTTGCAAGTTGATTAGCATTTTGATTGATTGAATCAATAATAATTACTTCATCTCCCTCATTACAATTAATTTTTGAAACATCTACCATCAACATATCCATACAAACATTTCCTACAATTTTGGCTTCTTGGTTATTGATGATAAAACTTGCTTTACCATTTCCAAAACTTCTACTTATACCATCTGCATGTCCTATTGGAATTATTCCGACTTTCGAATCTTTTGTAGCGATAAATCCTCTGTTATATCCAACAGAATCTCCTTTTTTAATTTCATGAATTTGAGATACAACAGATTTTAAATTAACAACAGGTTTAAAAAACTTATCATATTTGTGGTCATTGCCGTATCCGTATAAACCGATTCCACTTCTAACCATGTCATATTGAAATTTTCTATAGTTCATTATTCCAGATGTATTTAATAGATGTTTCTTAAATTCCATTTGAAAAATAGTTGATATTTTACTCGAAATCTTTTCAAATAATTCAATCTGATTGTCAGTGAATTTTTTTTCACTTAAATCCTCAGATGCACCTAAATGAGAAAATATATATTTTATTTTAATATTTGGAAATGACTTAATTTTAGCATGTATTTCTTCAATATCCTTGAACGAAAATCCTAGTCTGTTCAACCCTGTATTGAATTTTAAATGAAATGGGTATTCCTTTTCATTTTTACTACTATTTACAAATGCATCTAAAACTCGAAAAGAATAAATATTGGGTTCAAGATTATATTTAATAATATCATCAAAGTCATCTCTTTGAGGGTGTAATACTAATATAGGACTAGTTATCCCAGATTTCCTTAACTCAACTCCTTCATTTAAATATGCAACAGCCAAATAATCTACGTTGTTCTCCTCTAACTTTTTAGCTATCTCAATAGGTTCTGAACCATAACCAAATGCTTTGACTACGCATAATATTTTTGTTTTTTTTGATATTTTTCTTCTTAGAAAATTAAGATTATGTTCTAAGTTTTTTAGATTAACTTCTACGTATGTATTTTGAATACTCAATTTTTTTTCTTATTCATTTTTGACACAAAAGCTTCACGACTCAGAGGTTCATACTCATTTTTTTCACCCAACATTACAGTCTCACTATTATTTGATTTTCTAAAACTATAGTTTGCAGGTTTTCCAGTTTCTGTACAAACTGCATGAACTTTTAAAACATCTTCGGCAATTGCCATTAATTTTGGCATTGGTCCAAAAGGTTTTCCTAAATAATCCATATCAAGACCCGCAATTATAATACGAATCCCTTTGTTTGCTAAAGTATTACACACTTCAACAATATCCTCAGAGAAAAATTGAGCCTCATCAATTGCAATCACATCACAATCATTGGATTGTTTTATAATTTCACCAACATCTTTAATATTAATTGCATCAATACTTTTTTTGCTATGAGACTGAATTTTATTATCTCCACTTCTTTTATCAACCTCGGGTTTAAAGACTTTGTAAATAAGATTTGTATTGTCAAGCTCCAGGACTCTTTTAATCAATTCCTCCGTTTTCCCCGAAAACATTGACCCGCATATTACTTCTATACTGCCCATATTTTAAAAATTTGTATTTAACCAATTCATTCTATTTTCTATCCATTCCTTTAGACGTTCAACTTCCTCTGAATATGTTAGGTTCCACACTGGGTTGGGCCAAACATAAACACCTAAAGTAGCCCATCTTTGATAATTCGCTTCCTGTGATTTATTGATATAATGTGAAATGTCATCAATTTCATCTTTAAAATTATTTAGTTTATCAAAATAAAAAGAATACCTCAATTTTACTTTTTCTACAAAAGAAGGATCATCATACATTCTATTAATCCAGTTATTTTGTTTAACATAAAAACCATTTTCAAACTGTGCATCTGAATAATTTAAATTTCCATATGACAAATCAAAATCCCATATCGGTCCGAATTTAATCTTCTCACCAGGAATTAAGGTGAAATAGATGCTTGAATACCAGCGCGCATCAACTGTTTTTGCTATTTCATTTATTATAAACCAATCTATTAAACTGTCAACATCAATAAATGATTCATATCCAGACACAGGATCTCTAAAGCTCTGTGAAAATAAAATTGATTCAAACTGATTTACATAATTTACTATGTAATGATACTCATCACTATCATAATCAAGACTGGGTTCTTTTATATTAAATACACCATCGACATGAACCGAAGACCAAATTAGTGGTTTAAAAATCACATCGTCTGGGTCAATTCTTTCATTAGCGTCAGTATCGATTTCAATTAAATAACCATCATCTCCAATATTCACTCTGTTTTTTGATTCTTCAACTTTTTGACCAATCAAATATGTACCCTGATAATCATCATTTATGAAAAGCTCAGCATATTCGGCACTTGGAGTATATTCAAGCCTACTATTTTTCCCCATATACCTAGCTATTTTATTTCTTATCATGGATTTATCACTTTTTTCAGCCAATAAAACCCATTTTTTATCCTCTGGCATGCCGAGAATTTCAGTTTTATCTCCAAATTTAATTTGATAGGGGCACTTTCCAACAACAGCACCGGCATTAGAATCAACACATAACCACCAAGTTGAATTACCTCTGCCCTTAATTTTCATAGAGCTCTCTGCTAAACCTTCAAAGTTACCCGCCCCAATTATTTCAATCGTTCCCTCAACATATGAATCTTTGTCCATTGTTGGACCAACTACCTGATTTGTATTTAATTTAATTATTGGTAGACCTGAATCAGGATAATGTTTAAAAACAGCTTTTATATTTTTAGGTCCATCCATTGTTAAATCGACAGGGTTTTCTTTGCCATTAATATCACCAACCCATTCACTGAACACCCATCCACTCTCAGCAACCGCATTTAGTCTCAATATGGTTCCACTATTATAATTTTCAATTATTCCTTGCTTTATAACTTCTTTGTATACATCACCATTACCCTCAACCTCAAGGTTTAAGAAATATTTTTTCTTTATAAATTTTGCTGTAACTGTTACATCAGAATTCATTATTACACTTAGTGAGAGAGGGGAAATGTCGCTACTTTCTGAATATTCTAAATAAGAGCCCTCCCAATCTAAAAATTCATATTCGTTTGATGGGTTAGCAGTAATTTTAACAACGGTTCCCTCTGCATAATAACCCTCAGATGGAGAAACTAATCCACCAAGTTCAGGATTTGAATTAACAGTTAGTTTATATTCAACAACCTCTTTTTGACAGGAAATAAATAATAATGTTGATATTACAAATAGAATTTTTTTCATAAGTTGTCAAATTATTACAAAGATAAAATATTAATGTCTAGACTCTTAATAATTCCTTCACCAATCGGAAATTTAGCCGATATAACCCATAGATCAGTATCCTGGTTATCCAATGTAGATTATATACTTTGTGAGGATACAAGGAGAACCGTCAAACTAATGAATCACTTAAAAATAAAAAATACTTTAAAGTCCTTTCATAAGTTTAATGAACATTCAAAAATTCAATCAATAATTGATGACCTTAAGAACGGAAAGGTTATTGGTTTAGTTTCTGATGCTGGAACACCAGGCATCTCTGATCCTGGGTATCTCATTGTGAAAAATTGTTTAGAGAATGACATAGAAGTCGAATGTTTACCTGGTCCCACAGCATTGATACCTGCCATAGTTATAAGTGGAATACCTAGTGAAAGATTTTCTTTTGAAGGATTTTTACCAATTAAAAAAGGCAGGAAGAAAAGACTTGAAGATTTGTCTCTTGAAAAAAGAACAATGGTCTTCTATGAATCACCTCACAAAATTTCTAAAACTTTAGATGATTTAAAAGTTCACTTTGGTAAAGATAGGAAAGTATCAGTTTCAAAAGAGTTGACTAAAATTCATGAATCAACAATAAGAGGAACTCTTGGTTCTATCAACATAGGAAATGGAAAAATCAGAGGTGAATTTGTGATTGTAGTTGAAGGGTTAAAATAAAAAAGCCCCCATTTCTGGGAGCTTTTTACAATAAAATACTAGAAACTTAAAATCTGTAAGTTAATCCTACGTTCCAAGTTCTTCCCCAACCAGGGAAAATTCTGTTAGCTGTATTAATTCCCATATAATTTGTAGAATCGTCTGTAGCTAAGTAGTTATTTTCCATTTCAGGATAATATTCTTCATCAAATATGTTATTAATATTTAATCTTAAGTATGCATTATTCCCAAATAAATCGAAGTTATAACCAGCACCAAAGTCAAATAGTTTATATGCTGGTAATTGAGCATTTCCTCCATCTGGTTCATCAAAATCTTCAGCATTTATATTAGAGAAGATGTTGTCAGCTCCAAATAGGGCTAAATTAAATTTAAAGTCACTTGTTGGATACACAGTTAAATTTAATCTTCCAGTTGTTTGCCCTCCATCTCCTACTTTAATACCATCCAAGTACAAAGTTGAAGATCCAATTGAAACACCATCATTATTTGTTACATTATCATCTGTAGAGTTTCCTCCATATTCATAATTACCTAAAGTTAACATACCTTCTAACTTAACAAATGGACTAATATTCCAAACAGCATCAAGTTCGATTCCTGTGTGAAGCTGTTCAATTCCAGTGTAATTAGCTTGTCCACTTTCTCCGTTGATTCTTACACCTTCGTATAAAAATCTATCTTTCCAGGATGTTCTAAATAAGTTAATATTCATATTAAAGTCACTTGACCTGAAACCATAACCAAGTTCAAGACCTAAAACTTTTTCGTTTCTTAACTCTTCATCTGGTGTCACATAATTATCATAGTCTTGGAAAACTGCATCAAAATTTGGCGCTTTAGAATAATAACCTGTGTTGACAAAAACATTGTTTTGTGCATCAAGGTTAAAGTTTGCCCCAGCTTTAATAGTTCCACCTAAAATATTTTTGGTATCACTTTTATGCATTGGGTCATCAACAGTATATCTAAAGTAATCAATTCTCTGAAATCCTTGATTTGCAACAGATCCTTGTACAAATACTGAAGTTTCTTCAGTTACGTACTCAACTTGTCCAAAAACACCAGCCCATGAAACAACCCCATCATTATGATAATCAATTTTTGCCTCATCGTCTGTTGACTTAAACACATTCCATAAGTTTGATAAATCAGACGAATACTCTTTCTTGGCTATAAATCCACCAGGATAATTGACATTATCAAAATCCCTATATCCATCAGCTCCTAATAAATTATCCAATCTTCTGTAGTGAATTCCAGTGTAGTATCGGACATCAGCTCCAATTTGGAAAGCTAGCTTATCATTGACTTGATTCTTATAATTCACAAGTCCACCAAACCAGTTGTGAGAGTTTACAGAGGCTCTTCTTATAAAACCATTTCTTCTTCTTCCATCAACGTAGTTGTCTGGATCATTAACAATGTATAAGCCTGTTGCTACATCTGGCGCATTTGCATAACCTCCACCATAACTCCAAGTACCACCAACACCACTGTTTGACTTTGCAATTTCGTCCCATAGAACTTGTCCAGTATCAGCATTTCTAAATCTACCACTACTAAAGTAAGAACCAATTCTTCCAAGATCTCCTGTTCCACCACCTCTACCATATGAAGCATAAGCGGTTACAGATAAGGTTTGACTAGAACTTAATTTACTTTCCCAATTTAAAGATGCAATTGGCTTATGGTAAAAGTTTTTCCTCATGTTAAAACTCTCACCATTATAATATCCACCATTGTAATTGTAATAAATACCATGTTCAATGTAGTCAGAAAGCCTAGCCATGTTGTAGTAACTAGTTGTTCTTTGTCCGTGCGTTTGCGGTGCACCTGTTACAATTAATTGAACATTGTTTTTATCATCTTCGCTTTTCCATCCATATCCTAAAAAGTAGGAGTAGGCTTCAAACTCGGTGAAGTCAACGATACCATCACCAGCTGTTCTACTAAAAACAAATGATAAGGCATGACCGCCATCCATTACACCAGTATTATAGTTTAGAGTTTTCTTAATATAACCATCATTACCAACTCTAACAGCAACTTTACCACCTTTTGATAGTTCTGTTGATTTAGTGACAATATTTATGGTTCCACCAACTGATGAAATTGGTAGAGGCGAAGACCCTAATCCTCTTTGAACTTGCATTGCAGATACAACATCAGTTAAACCAGCCCAGTTACTCCAGTAAACCCTGCCATTTTCCATGTCATTTACTGGCATACCGTTGATTAAAACTGCGATATTTTCTTGACGAAAACCTCTAATGTTGATTCTAGAATCACCAAATGCACCACCTTGACGAGTTGCATAAACTCCAGGTGTGGAGTTTAATAATTCAGGTAGTTCTAAGTTACCAATCCTGTCTTCAATTTCCGCTGTGGTAAGTGTTGAAACTGCAACAGGAGTTTCTCTATCTTTTGCAAGTGATACGTTTCCGAAAACTGTAACACCAGAAAGGATATTTTCACCTGGATTAAGTTCGATTGTCCCTAAATCTCCAGAATCACCAACAACTAACTCAACTGAATCGTAACCTATGTATGACACAACTAATGTTGCACCAGTTTCTACACTAATTGTAAAAGCACCATTAAAGTCGGTTGAAACACCATCAGATGTTCCTTTTACAACAACGGATGCTCCAGGAAGTCCAGATCCGACCTCACTATCTACAACAGTACCAGAAACTGAATTTTGAGCATAACTAGTTCCAAATATGAAAACAGTTATGAAGAAAAATATTAATTTTTTCATGTATTTATTGTTTAATTTATGTGGCAGAATTTACTATTTTTTTCCGATAAGATTGTTAAGTATAGTTTAATTTTATGAACATACTTTTTAAAAAAAGACATGAAGTTTATAAAAGGACTTACGTTCTTTTATTTATTGATTAATTTATCTAAAAGGTTTTTGGTAGAGGGATCGTGTTTAAGAATATTTTTTGATTCAATTTCTGTTAATAACTTCGAGGCTAAAGATTTACCAAGTTCAACACCCCATTGATCAAAACTAAATATATTGAGTATGATACCTTGAACAAAAACTTTATGTTCATACATTGATAAAATCATTCCTAATGACTCAGGACTTACCTTATCAAATAGAATTGTGTTGGATGGGTTATTACCCTTGAATTTTCTAAATGGACCATTACCCATTGAACCACCAATCATTAATGCTTCAGTCTGTGCAAAAAAGTTCGACATTAGTTTATTGTGTGCATCATTATTGCCATGTAGTGAAGATTTAAAACCAATAAAATCACAAGGTATTAATTTTGTTCCTTGATGAAGAAGTTGAAAAAAGGCATGTTGCGAGTTAGTTCCTGTACCGCCCCATACAATAGTACCTGTTTGATAATCAACCTTTTTATAAAATCTATCCGTACACTTTCCATTGCTTTCCATAAACATCTGCTGTAAATAGTTGGGTAAAAACTTTAAGTATTCACTGTAGGGAAGTACAGCTTCTGTTTCACAATTCATAAAATTATTGTACCAGATACTAATTAATGCAAGACAGACAGGAATATTTTTTTCTAGATTAGCACTTTTAAAATGTTCATCCATTTTATTTGCCCCTTTTAGAAACTTTTCAAAATTTTCATAACCAATTGCTAGTGAGACTGATAATCCAACAGAACCCCAGACAGAAAATCTTCCTCCAACAAAATCATACATATTAAAAATATTCTCTTTATCTAAACCAAATTCTAAAGCACTTTTAATATTCGAAGTTACACCTATAAAATGCTTAGAAAGATCTTCAATCGATCTATGAATAAGAAATTCTTTGATTTTTTTAGCATTTGTTAATGTTTCTTGGGTTGTAAATGTCTTAGAAACAATAATAAACACAGTAGTTTCAGGGTCAATTACTTTTAAGATTTCTGACAGGTGATCTCCATCAACATTTGAAACAAAATGACAATTAAGCTCAGTTTTATAAAATTTTAAAGACTCAACAACCATATTAGGTCCTAGGTCAGATCCCCCAATACCAATATTAACTATGTCAGTTATTTTTTTATTAGTTGAACCTTTAGTTTTACCTGATAAAATATCGTTAGTAAATTTTTTAATTTTTTTTCTATCAGAGAGTAGTTCTTTCCCAATTTTAGAACTTAAATTAAAATCCCTCAATGCGGTGTGAAGAACTGATCTATTTTCAGTTTCATTGATTTTATCCCCATCAAAAAGAGATTTTATATTTTTCTTTATTTGACAATCCTCAGATAATTTTAGTAACAGGTCAAAAGTTTCACTGTCTATTATGTTTTTTGAAAAATCTAGAAACATGTTATCAAATTCAATAGAGAATTTTTCTAGCCTATTATTTGATGAATCAAAAAGGTCAATAATTTTTGTACTACCAATGTCTTGCCCTTTTTTAAGTAACATTTTCCATGCTTCAGTAGTTGTTGGATTAGTTTTAAAAAGGTTCATTTATGGTATAATACTTTTTTGGTTAGTACCAAAGTTAGTGGATTTCATTTTATCCAATTTGTCTTTGATTGGTTTCATGTATGTGAGGTACTCTTCCCTAAGCTTTTTTGAAATGGGTTTTGCCTCTGGGAGCTTTTGTTTTAACGGATCTACTTGTTTGCCATTTTTCCAAAATCTATAGCATACGTGTGGTCCTGAGGTATATCCAGTCATTCCAACCCTTCCAATTCTATCACCCTGATTAACATAGGTGCCAACTTTCAACCCTTTCTCTCTCATGTGTAAATATTGTGTTGAATAAGTAGCATTGTGTTTAATTGTCACATAATATCCATTTCCCCGAGTGTAACCCGACTTAACGACTCGTCCAGAGGCTGTAGCTCTAATTTCAGTACCAACTGGCGCAGCGAAATCGGTACCATAGTGAGGTTTGATTTTTCCGTAATATGCAATTTTTCTTCTCAGGTTAAATCTTGATGAAATTCTACTGAACTGTACTGGTGATAGCAGAAAAGCCCTTCTCAGATTTTTCCCATTTTCATCAAAATATTCATAGATATTTCTCAATGAGTCAGTCTTAAATTCAACTGCATAGAATGGTTTTCCTCTATGTTCAAAATATGCATTATGAATTCTGTTCAACCCTATGTAGACGGAATCATTGACATACTTGGAAGTGTACATGATTTTAAAATTGTCACCCTTTTCAAGCCTAAAGAAATCAATATTCCATGCATAAATTTCTGAAAGCTCATTAGTTAGAAGAGGGCTTAACTTTAAACTTTCCATTGTTTCGGAGAGGGAACTGTATATTACTCCTGATGCTTCAAAATCCTTTAATTCAACTTTCTTTTGTTTTCTTTCTGCCCATATGGAGTCTGTTAATGAAACAACGATATAGTCTATTGGGTTAGGTTGGTAGATAAATACTTTGGGTATTTTTAGAGAGTCTTTTGAATAAAGAATTGTGTATGGCCTGCCCGAGTTAATCTTTCTAATATTGAACACTTTATTAGTTGCTTGAACGATGTTATAAATTTTAGGGTAAAATAAATTGTTGTCTTCTAAAATTTGACCAAAAGAATCTCCATTTTTTATAGTGTCACGTTTTACATTATAATCATTCAGTAGGTAACCAAACTCCTTAACGAACTTCTCTTTTTTCTCAATTTTTATTAGATTTTCTGAGGAAATACTATTCTTAAAAAATAAATTATAGAATATAAATATGATACTAAGAAAAAAGAAAATTTTCATTCCTAAACTTTTCAAGCCTACACTTCCTTTTTTCTCATTGTTGTCAAAATCCTCAATCATAAAATACTATTCTATTATAATCTTAAACGGATTTAAAATTCCCCTAAACCTAAAAAGATCTGCTGTAATTGAACCAACTCTAAGATCGGCTTTTACTTTTATTGGTATTCTATTTTCATCATTTGTCACCCACAACGATATACCTTCATTATCCCTGAAGACTCTTCCAGTTTCCATAAACGGAGTAAACTTCATGCATTCAACTAAACCAAATTTTGTTTTCAAAATTTCTTTTCCCAAATACTTCATTTTAAAAGGATAGTTTTCTGCACTGAAAAATATATTTACAAAAATATAATCATTTAGTTTAAGTTCACTTATATCCAAATGCTTTCTTAGAAAATAAAAAGTTGAGACTAAATCTTGAATATTATCTAAAAGTTTTATTTCTCTTTCCTCTCCATTTAATTTATTTTTGAAGTAACCAATATTATTGGTGTGGTCATATTCTGTTTCTGAATTTCTAATATAGCCTCCCTCGTATATATCTCTAATTGACTTTATTGGTTTAACAAAATCTTTTTCAAAATAACTCTCATATAAATCTTCAACCTTGAAAAAAAGTCGAGCCATACCAGTTGTCCTGCCTACAGCAGATGCTTTATAGATTTTTTCCCCATCTTGATCTATTTCATCTAAAGAAAGTGATGCATAACTAGTATTAAAGAACCCATACTTTAATTTATATTCAAGTATTTCCCCATCAGTAAAAGAATTATAACTATTACCATATAACTCCACTTGCGAGTTGACTGGTATGGAGAAAACAATTAAAAAACTTGTGATTATTATTCTAAATTTTTTCAAAGGCCTCTAAAATTTTTCTAGCTTTATCACTACCTATTTCTTGCTTAATTTCCTCAAAAGAAAGTTTTTTTATCATGGCAAGGGACTTATACTTCTTTAGTAGTTTGTTTTTAGTTTTTTCACCAACCCCATCAATTTTGTCAAAAATTGAAGACATTGAGTTTTTTACTCTTTTACTTTTATGAAACTCAATCCCAAATCTATGAGCTTCATTTCTTAAATTTTGAATAATCTTTAATGATTCAGATTTTTTATTTAAATAAAGAGGAATTGAATCACCAGGAAAATAAATTTCCTCTAATCTTTTTGCAATTCCAATAATTGTTAGTTTCTTTTCGATATTCAATTTTTTTAAACTCTTTACAGCTGAACTTAATTGACCTTTTCCTCCATCAATCACTATCAGTTGCGGTAAAGGTTTTTTTTCATCAATTAGTCTCCTATATCTTCTGTAAACAACTTCTTCCATTGAAGCAAAATCATTGGGTCCACTAACAGACTTAATATTATACTTCCTGTAATTTGATTTTGATGCTTTTGCATTTATAAAAACCACACATGCCGCAACAGTATTAGTACCTTGAATGTTCGATATATCAAAGCACTCGATGTGGGAGGGTAGGTCATTCATTTTTAAATCAATTTTTAGTTGATTCAAAATCCTTTTTGAATGTTTTTCTGGATCTAATATTTGGATTTGTTTTAATCTCTCAATTCTAAATGATTTAGCATTTTTTATTGATAAATCTAATAACTTCTTTTTGTCACCAAGTTTTGGTATTATAAACTTTGTATTTATCTTATCTGACAAATCATAATTTGATATAATTGTATTTGAACTTGATTTAAATTTTTCTCTTGAATCAATTATGACCAAACTTAAAATATCACCCTCTTTTTCATCTAATTTTTTCTTTATCTCTTTGTTCTGAAATCTTATTATTCTACCATGAGCTATTTGAAGATAATTTGTGTATGCATATTCAGAATCTGAGACAATACTAAAAACATCAATGTTGTTTAATTTATTACTTACAACAGTAGATTTTGATTGATAATTTTCAAGTAAAAGTAGATTTTCTTTAATCTTATGCGCATCTTCATATTCAAGATTTTTAGAAAATTGTAACATATTTTGTTTAAGTAGATTTTTGACATCTTTTAACTTACCCTTTAAAATTTTTTTTACGTTGGTAATATTTTCATTGTAAGCTTCTTCAGAAAGAGAATCTTTACCTTTCTCATTTGAGAAGTTTAGAATTATTGATTGCCCTTTCTTTTTATATATGTTCAGAAATAATGGGATATTAATTTTTTTAATCTTGTTTGGACTAAAGTTATAATTACTTGATCTGATGGGATATAAATTATTGATTAAGTTTAGCAGAATATAAGCATATTTTACATTTGTATATGGTCCAAAATATTCAGAACCATCCTCAGTTATTTTTCTTGTTAAATAGACCCTTGGGAACCTTTCGTTTTTAACACAAATCCAAGGATAAGTTTTGTCATCTCTTAAAAGAATATTGTATTTAGGTTGATTTTTTTTAATTAAAGAATTTTCTAAAAGAAGAGCATCTGATTCTGAATAAACTACGACATATTCTATTTTGTCAATATTCTTAACCAGGTTCATCGTCTTACGCGACTTTATGTTTTTTTGAAAGTACGATGAAACTCTTTTTTTTTAAATTTTTAGCTTTGCCCACATATATTATAATATTTTCTTTGTTGAAAAATTGGTAGACACCTGGCTCTTCGGGAATGGTTTTGTACATTATTTTACCATCTTTAGCCATTGAACTAAAATAATTATTTTATTTGTTACATATTTTGAAAATGAAAAAAAATCAGGCAAGAAAAAAATATAAAGACCTAAGAAACAAATTAAGTAATCAAAAGGTAAAAAAATTAAGTAACCAAATCTTTCAACAAGGTTTAAAATTAAAAATTTGGAATAAACAAACATATATGTTGTATAAACCAATTAAAACAAAAAAAGAAGTTGACACATCTAATTTTTTTGAAATTTTACATTCAGATTCAAAAAATATTATATACCCTAAAATCAATTTTGAAACAAACACCATGAATGGCTTATTATTCACAAACAAAACAAAATTTGAAACAAATAAATACGACATTCAAGAACCTTCTAATAATATAATTTTTAACCCAAAAATGATTGAGTTAGTTTTTATTCCGTTACTTTCTTTCGACATTGAAGGTAACAGGGTTGGTTATGGATCAGGATTTTACGATAGGTTTTTGAAAGAATGTAAATCTGATATATTGAAGATAGGCTTGTCTTTTTTTGAACCTGAAATCAAGATTGAAGATACAAACTCAAGTGATGTCAAGTTAAATTTTTGTATCACACCACAAAAAATTTTTAGTTTTTAGTAAAAAAAGTTCTATAATTTATAATTATTAGAAATATTGCAATTGAAATGGATGCATCTGCAATGTTAAATACAGGTTCAAAAAATACAAAATTCTCACCGCCAACAAAAGGAAACCAACTAGGCCAAGTCCAATTAAACATTGGGAATTGAAACATATCAACAACACTTCCATGAAACAAACTTTCATATCCCCTTCCTAAAGATAATGTGGCAACTTTAAAATAACTATCTGTGAAAATATATCCGTAAAAAATAGAATCAATTGCATTACCAATTGCTCCTGCTAAAATTAATGATAATACAATCGAATTAATATTTTTTAAACCACTTTTTATTGACTCTTTAAGCCAAAAGAAAATAAAACCTATTGCAACAACTCTAAACAATGTTAGAATTAGTTTTGCTGATCTTTCCCCAATAAAGGGTAAGAAATCATTAATAGATGCACCCCAAGCCATCCCTTTATTTTCTACGAATAATAATTTAAACCAGTTGTAATCAAATATAATTTGATCGCTGTAAATAGTTAGAGGAAAGTTAAGTTTTATATAAACCTTCAAAAACTGATCGAGAACTAAAATCCCAGCAATTATTAATAGACAATGATTAAACTCAAGCTTTTTTTTCATTTGTACTCTCAAAAATATGATTGGCAGAATTAGTTATAAATCCATCAAAACCATTGTATCTGAATGCAAATTCATAATAACATCCAGGAATTTCGTAATAACCATCTGAGAATTTTACACGAATATTTTTTGCCATTATTGAGGATTGTTCCAATCCAACTTTTGATGAACCTTTTACTTCTCCACCAGATGAATTTATTTCGAAACCGTTTTGTTTTAAAAAAAGATTTATCTGCTTAAGATTTTTAAAAAAAGTACAATCTGTTACACTGACAGTAAAATGATTTGCAATATAACCATGTGATAAAACCCAAGCAGCATAATCAGATTCTTCTTGAATTTTTTTATAATCTAAGTAGGATATTTTTTCCCATGGAATACCATTTGTTAAGAATTTAGGATCACTCAACTTTTTCTCGTCAATACCATTTATAATAGCATTAATTTTACTTTGAAATTCAGATGAGAAATCTTGTATTCTTAATTCACTGATAAATATTCTTGGAAGTTTATTATCGGGGTGAATATAGTATGAGGCATCAAGTCTTTTTTTCTCAAAATGGAGATTTTCGACAAAATTATATCCCGAACTAATAAAAAATTCTGCCAATTTATTTTTGTTTACCCTATTGTGATTGAACGTTCTAAGAGCAATGTGATCATTAATAATTTTAGAGTTTTCTTTTGATTCAATCAAGTCTAGAACTTCTTTAATATGTGGATTTAGACTTGTGTATGTTTTCCACATATGATTAAGAAGATCGCTAATTTTCATAAAAAATTATGACATTTTATTTTTTGCCTCTATACTTAATGTTGCATGTGGCACAAGTTCTAGTCTTTTCTTTGATATTAGTTTACCTGTAGCTCTACAAATACCATAGGTCTTATTTTCAATTCTAATCAATGCATTTTTTAGATCTCTAATAAATTTTTCTTGTCTGATTGCTAATTGAGTATTGGCTTCTTTGGACATAGTTTGCGACCCTTCTTCAAATGCTTTGAAAGTTGGTGAAGTGTCTTCAGTTCCATTGTCTCCATCGTTCATATAAGCACTTCTAATAAGTTCTAAATCATTCTGAGCTTTACTAATTTTTTCTTCAATAATTTTTTTGAATTTTGTAAGATCTTTATCTGAATATCTTACAACAATATTATCCTTATCCATAATTAACTTATTTTATTAATTTCTAGTTCTAATTTTATATTATCAAACTCAAATTCGTTTGCTGAATCAAGTTGGTCTACAAAATTTATTTCAACTGCTAAAGTTTCATTTTTGATGTAGTCCATATTATCTTTCAGCGCTTTATTAATTAAATTATTATTGACAATATTAATAATAATTTTATCACTAACATTAAAGTTTGAGTCTTTTCTTAAGTTCTGAATTTTATTTACAACCTCTCTGCTAATACCTTCATTTTTAAGATTCTGATCAACGCTAATATCTAGGGCAATAGTATACCCGTTTTCAGATCCAACTTGCCACCCTTCAATATCTTCATAAACGACCTCCACATCCTCCAATGAAAGCTCAAATGAAAAAGAACCAAATTTTAAATTTAGAGTTTCACCATTTTCTAATAAATCTATTTGCCCTCCATTAAGATTAAATATTGATTTAGAAACAGTTTGCATATTTTTTCCAAATTTCGGTCCTAAAGATTTAAAATTAGGTTTTGCCTTCTTTACTAAAATTTTCGATGAGTCACTTATTAGTTCTACCTCTTTTACATTAATTTCTGATTTAACAAAATCCTCAACTTCTAAGATTTCTTTCTTTTCCTCTAAAGTCCTGTAAGGGATTAAAACTTTATTTAGTGGTTGACGAACTTTAATTTTCTCTCTTTTTCTAATTGAAAGCGCTATTGAGCAAATCATTTGAGACTTTTTTATTTTATTCTCGAGTTCAGCATTAATATTGTGAATGTCAATTTTTGGAAAGTTTGCCAAATGAACAGACTTGTTGTCATTTGTTAAATCTTGAAAAAGTTGGTCCATGTAAAAAGGACTAATCGGGGAAGAAATAATTGCAACTTTAGATAAACACTCATGCAATGTTTGAAAGGCAGATATTTTCTCATTGTTATATTCTCCTTTCCAAAATACTCTTCGAGATAGCCTAACGTACCAATTACTTAGGTCGTCTTGGACAAACTGAGAAATTAGTCTTGAAGCTTTTGTTGGATCATAATCTTTATATGCTGCCTCAACTTTTTGAATTAATGAGTTTAAAGCAGAAATAATCCACTGATCTAACTCTCTTCTTGACTCATATGGAATCATAACTTCATCTTTGTCGAATCCATCAATATTAGAATATAAACTAAAAAACGAGTAGATATTGTAAAGTGTTCCAAAGAATTTTCTTCTAACTTCATCAATTCCATTTAAATCAAACTTTAAATTTTCCCAAGGGTTTGAGTTTGAAATCATATACCATCTTGTAGCATCAGGTCCATATTTATTCAAGGTTTCAAAAGGATCTATCGCATTGCCAAGTCGTTTTGACATTTTTTGACCATTCTTGTCCAATACCAAGCCATTCGATATTACATTTTTATATGAAATTGAATTAAAAATCAATGTACTAATGACATGTAAAGTATAAAACCATCCTCTAGTTTGATCTACACCTTCAGCAATATAATCTGCTGGAAAATGAGATTTGTTATCGATTAGTTCTTTATTTTCGAAAGGATAGTGCCATTGGGCATATGGCATTGATCCTGAATCAAACCACACATCAATCAAGTCGGATTCTCTATATAGAGGTTTATTTTTTTTTGAAACTAAAACAATTTTATCTACAATATGTTTATGAAGATCAATTTTTTCATAGTTAGACTCTGAGAAATCATCAACAACAAAATTTGAAAAAGGATTTTGTTTCATAAAGCCAGATTGAACAGATTTTTCAATTTCATTGTAAAGTTCTTTTACTGAACCTATGATGATTTCTTCTTTCCCATCTTCAGAGCACCATATTGGAAGTGGAATTCCCCAATATCGAGATCTAGATAAATTCCAATCATTTGCATTTTCAAGCCAATTCCCAAATCTTCCACTGCCTGTTGATTTTGGTTTCCAATTGATTTTTGCATTGTTGTCTATTAAATCCTCTTTATTTTTTGTTACGGCTACAAACCAGGAATTTAGAGGATAATATAAAATGGGTTTATCAGTTCTCCAACAATTTGGATAACTATGTGTATATTTTTCAACTCTAAATGCTTTATTTTCTTCTTTTAATTTTATTGCAATTTCAACATCTACTGACCTATTTGGCATCTCATTTTCGTTATAATATTCATTTTTAACAAATTTTCCTGAAATTGATCCTAAACCCTCAATAAACTTCCCTTGTAAGTCTACAAGTGGGGTAAGATCGCCATCATTATTTGTAATTAGCATCGGGGGGACCTCTGGTTTTGCATTTTTTGCAGCTATCATATCGTCTGCACCAAACGTAGGTGCAGTGTGTACAATTCCAGTTCCCTCATCTGTTGTTACGAAATCGCCTGATATTATACGAAACGCATTTTCTGGATTTTGTGAAGGTAAAGGTGAGTCTGTCCAGAGTTTTTCGTATTTGATGTCTATTAAATCATTTCCTTTACACTGTTCACAAATTAAATACGGAATACTATTCTTATTTAAAATTAAATCTTTCTCTAATTCAACTTCTTTATACTTGTTCTTAAAAACCTTTTCAACTAAATTTTTTGCCAAAACAACATTTACTTTCTCATGGGTGTATTGATTAAAGGTTTTGACAACAACATAATCAATATTAACTCCAACTGTAAGTGCCGTATTTGATGGAAGAGTCCAAGGGGTAGTTGTCCATGCAAGAATATGTAGGGAACTATATTTTTTTAGAAAATCTGGCAATGAATTTTTAATACATTTAAACTGAGCAGTAACAGTGGTATCAGTTATGTCCTGATATGTGCCAGGTTGATTAAGTTCATGAGAGCTTAATCCTGTTCCGGCTTTTGGTGAGTATGGTTGTATACTATAACCTTTGTAGATTAATCCTTTTTTATAAAGTTCTTTTAAAAGCCACCAAACAGATTCTATATATTTCGATTTATATGTTATGTAAGGGTTATCCATGTCAACCCAATACCCAATTTTTCTTGTCAAATCATTCCATATGTTTGTATACTTCATTACCGCGTCTTTACAACTTTTGTTGTAATCTTCAATACTGATTTTCTTCCCTATATCCTCTTTACTAATACCTAACTCTTTCTCTACTCCTAACTCAACCGGAAGACCATGCGTATCCCAACCTGCTTTTCTCTCAACTTTGTAACCTTTTAAAGTTTTATATCGACAAAAAATATCTTTTAAAGCTCTAGCCATTACGTGATGAATTCCCGGCTTCCCGTTTGCAGAAGGGGGTCCCTCAAAAAATACAAAACGTTCTGAGTCATTCCTCGATGATATACTTTTCTTGAAGGTTTTATCCTTATCCCAAAAATTTAAAATATCATCGGAGATTTGAATTAAATCTAAATTTTTATATTCTTTAAATGACATTTTTTAAAAAAAGCGAATGTAATTAATTTACGATAAAGTTAAGATTAATTAATGCTTAATTAAAAAAAGCAGAAATATTAAAATTTCTTCCAGGCGAACTAATGCCTGATGCGAATTGTTTGTAGTGTATGTCAAATATATTCTCAATCGAAAAATTTAAGTCTATAAGCCTTTTAAAGATTTTTACTTTATGAATGGAGGATAAATTAAAAATAGCCCATTTAGGCATTCCTAAATATTCAAAACTTTCGTTATCATTAATAAAGTAAGGAGTTTCCTCTAGTCTATCTTCACCTCCCAAACTATATGTATTAGGGGCTTTATTTTTTGAGAACTTATATGATAGAACTAATTGATTATTGGAATATTTCCAATTTAATTTAAAATCACCAAAAACAGGGGGGATTGAAGGCATTGGGCTCCCAGATTTAAGTTTTGATCCTTTTGTGTATGTTACATTACCATTAAGATTGACATTTTTAAAAACATTAAAATCAATACTGTAATTAAACCCATAAACTTTTGATTGACCCAAATTATAATTTGCCATCGTTAAAACTTCTTCATTTTGGTATATAATTGTAGATGAATCATTTGTTGTTTCATCACTAGAGTCATAAAAAATATCTCTTCCAATTGTTCCGTCTAAAATTGTATAATAAATATTTAATGATGAATTAAAATTGTTAGAATAATTAGTCCAACCAAAATCAATTGTATATGCTTTTTCAGGCTTGATTTCTATATTAGGAATCAGTAAAATACCAGCATTTTCTCTAATCTTTCCTATGTCATCAATATTTGGAGATCTGTAACCACTTGATATATTAAAAGAAACCTTATTATTTCTCATGATTCTAGTGACATATCCCAAGTTTCCTGTTAACGACAAATTCTTCAAATTCAATCTTTCAAATTGATTTAAAAAAATTACATTAAGATTATTATTCAGAAATTCTTCAGAACTAAAATTCCATCCAAGATTAACTTTATTATTTGATAGTCTTAATCCAAAATTTAAGTTTGAATAAGTATTAATTTTCTTCAAATAATTAAAATAACCAGCAAGTGATGAATGAGTTGCTTTATCATTTGGATATCTTGTTAGAGATTTAAACTCATTTAAAAAAATGGATGGATTTGATATGTCAATTCTATTAGAAATAGACTTGGAGTAAAGATTATTGTGTGTGTATTCGAAACCATATAAAAACTCTGAGTTTTGAATTAGAGTCTTTGAAAAGTCACCATTGATTGAATATAAATCTAATTTTTCAGTCTGATTATGTAAAATTTCAGAGTCAAATCTTCTTTTGTGTCTAGATTCGCCAATTGATTGGTAAGAAACAATCAACTTTCCTTTATCAAAAATTTTGGATGGACTTAAATTTAAAATTGAAGACAGCATAATCCTTTTTTGAGGTCCATAATACCATTCTGCAAATTTTAAATCTTGGTTGGAATTCAGTTCAGACAATTTATCAAATCTGTTAATTTTTGAAGATTTAGATGCTTGAAAGTTAAAAATCAAATTTGATTCATTATTAAGTTTCAAATTAACTTTCGTTATAAAATCTGTTTGACCATATGCTGTATTTCTTTGAATATTGGGATTGCTATTGACCGAGGGGTTTGCAAAAAAATTATCTCTATTATTTTCAGAAAAATGACTAACTAAACCCCAGTTTTCAAATCCGTGTCTTCTGTTTTTGCCCATAATGATATCACCATAATCAGAAATTGATAAACTAGAAAACAAACCCCAATTCCTATTTGTTGCAGTAAGTTGGTAGTTTCTTGTTTTAGATTTATTTGTAAGGTTATACAATCGCTTCTTTTTAAACTTAATTTCCCTATCCTCTGAGAATTTTGGAATTCTTGTGAAATAATGAACCACACCTCCAATTGCATCAGAACCATAACTTACTGAGGAGGGTCCATATAAAACTTCAATTCTTTCTAAATAATTTGGATCTATTGTTATGGAATTATGTAAGTGGCCTGATCTGTATATAGTATTGTTCATTCGAACCCCATCAACAACAAGAAGAACCCTGTTGGCTTCAAATCCCCTTATCACTGGACTGCCTCCTCCGGATTGTGATTTTTGAATATGTATTCCTCCTGCTTCATACAATATTTCAGCACCTGTTTTGTTCACATTTGATGAAAGCTCTTTAGAACCTATTAATGATACCTTTCGTGATATATATTTTAACCTTTGTTTACTTCTACCAACAGCCAAAACAACTTCATCTAGCCCCATCATTTGTGGATTTAAAGAAAAAACAGATTTATCTTTTAGGTCATTAAAAAATACAGATTTTTTTTCATAAGAAACATGTGAGAAAAAAATAGAATCATTCAATTTAAAAATGTTCAAATCAAACTTCCCTTCTTTATCAGTCAAAATGGTTTCAGTTTGATTTTTATTAAAAACTAAGACTGATGGAATTGGTTGTCCAGTTAA
>CACKBA010000017.1 GCA_902598295.1 uncultured Bacteroidota bacterium | reverse complement strand
TTGGTCAATGTCCTCAGTTTGTAGTGATCAACGATATCGTTATTTCCTGAAATTAAATTTCCATAATAAAACGAGGCATTATCTTGATGATACCTGTTGTTAGTTGTTTCAAAATCAAATACATGATAAATCTTAAAAGAATTATTTTTTTTATTTATAAGTGAAAAGTTATTTGTTAAATAAAATATTCTCTGTTGGTAATTATTTTTTGCATCTTCAAATTTTACATTGAGTTTGGACCTTTCATCAAAAATTGGATCCTCTGATTCAAAATTTTCAATTGATGTAGATGTCAGTCCACCATTCTCATTCCTTTCAAAACTTTGACTCAAATAAAAAAATCTTGTGCTAATTTTTTCACCATTAAAATTCAATGTTGTTCTAAACTGTTTAGATCCGAATAAACTATTTTGATAGTTACCAAGTGATCTTAGCGCTTTAAAGGCAAGAGAAAAGTTCAGGTCCTGATTTAAATTACTCGTGAAATAGGCATCTGTCAACTGTCCTTGAGAATATACAGACTTGAAAAATAGTTCTGTCAAAGGATATGCAACTTTACTAAACAAAACATCCTCCCTGTGAATTAACATAATATCATTTGCTGAATAACCCAACTTGGGAATATTGTCATTTGGAAACTCGTATACCAATTTATTATAAAATCTTCCAACATTATTTGATTTGAGCAAATGCAAATCGTCTTTCTTTAAGAAATTGAATGAATAATAATTTTTAATTGACAGTGTTGTATCTAAAGTTATTGTATCATTTTTTTCATTAAAAAATTGAAGTTTAGAGGTATCAAATTTGAAATATTTTGATTTAAGAGTATCAGTTGGATTGTCAATTAGTTTCTCATCAAGATTAATTGTTGTATCGTCTTGTGAAAAAGAAAAAATTGAGAAAACTAAAAGTAAAATTGTTAATTGTTTCTTCATTAATTTGTTTAAAGTTATTGATTTAATAGCATTTATGATTTAAATTGATGATATGTTAATGCTTTTTGACAATAAAAAAATAGTGTGCGGAGTAGATGAAGCGGGTAGAGGATCACTTGCAGGTCCTGTCACAGCTGCAGCTGTGATTTTGCCCAAAAATTATAAAAATTCATTCATTAAAGACTCTAAAAAAACAAACAGTAAGGAAAGAAGTCATTTATATGATGAAATAATAAAAAGTTGTATTGCATATTCAATAATTAGTATTGAAGCAAAAAAAATTGATAAAATCAATATTTTAAATGCAACTTATTTAGCAATGAATCTTGCTATTGAAAAACTTAAAATTAATCCTGACAAAATAATTATTGATGGCAATAGATTTAGAGCAAAGAAAAAAATAGACTTTGAGTGTATAGTTGGCGGAGATGATAAATACATAAGTATTGCAGCAGCATCAATTCTGGCAAAAGTAAAAAGAGATAAAATTATGTGTAAACTTGGTGCTCAATTTCCAATGTATGATTGGAAAAAAAATAAAGGATACGGCACAGTAAAGCACAAAGAAATGATTTATAAATATGGACGATGCGAACATCATCGAATGACATTTAAAATTAAAAATAAACAGTTGAAATTGACAATCTAACTTTATAATTTTATGATATAAATGAATAGAGTATATATTTTTTTAATTGTTTTAATCAGTTCTTGTTCAAATGAATTAGAGAAGAATTCGATTATTAAATATTTGCCAGATGAACCGGTTTTAACAATTTCGATAAAAGAATTTGAAAATGTTAATTTTCAGACATTAAAATTTATCTCTGAATCCATAGATTTTGATTTTTCACCAATTGAGAATTATAGCCCCAAAGGGGAAGTTTTAATAAGTTTCCATCATACATCAAAAAATAAGTTAGATTATTTTTTGATACAGCAATTTTCTGATACATTATCAAATAAACTCTTAGACTCCCTCAATTATGGTGATCATAATATCTACATAGATAAAAATTCTAATTATGTGATGCAGAAAAACGATTTTTTGTATCTATCAAAAAACAAGCTTTTAATTGAAAATGTTATTCGAAATTCAACATATGAGTCAAATACAGAGTTTGAAAAATTTGAAAAACTTTATGAAAATAAATCGAAAAATATTTCACTGATTTGCAAAGAAAACTTTGAAGGATTGATATTTATGGATATCCCTCAAAGTGTAAAAAGGTTTTCAAATTTGATGCTGTATGAATTTGATGTATTGAATGACGAAATTAATATATTAGGATTTGCAAAAAGTGATAAAAAAAGAGAAAT
The DNA here is from genome assembly GCA_902598295.1 of uncultured Bacteroidota bacterium. Taxonomy (GTDB): domain Bacteria; phylum Bacteroidota; class Bacteroidia; order Flavobacteriales; family Flavobacteriaceae; genus Eutrophosalina. The sequence goes on along the minus strand of CACKBA010000017.1, from coordinate 22,079 downwards.
TCAGTTTTTAAATAATTTAATAAAATCTAGTACAGATTTTTTTGATATTACACCAGAAAATTTCTCAAAACTTAAAAGAATTTCATTTGAATTTAATCAGATTCAAGAAAACTTAAACTCTGTGATGAGAGATGAATCAATAAATACTTATGAAATTGATTCCATATATCAAAATGTCTCTGAAATTGGTGAGTTACTGGTTGCAAATGATACTTTATTTCTTCTAAATTTTAATGGTTCTGACGAAATCAATTTATTTAATTCAACAAAAAGAAGCAAACTTTACAGAGGGCAAGAAATTACAGAATTATCAAAAAATAATTTAAAAATTGATCTTTTGAGTTTTAATGAATTTGAAAAATTCAAATACTTTACAAAATTCGAAAAACTAGTTGTATTTGGAAAAAATGAAAACGAACTTGAAAACATTATATTGAATTATAAAAATAATTTAACTCTAACAAATCAAAATCAGTTTGAGAAATTTAGAAAAAAAATTCCCTCTAAAAGTGTAAGTTTTGTTTTACATAAAAATGATAAAGACTTGTCCGATACATACGTATATGCCAGTGAAGAAATAAGTAATGATGTTATTTATTTTTCTTTATTCACAAGTCCTAATGATAACAAAGAACAAATAAAAAAACTGGAATTAATTTCAAAGACTAAGCATTCTAAAAGTATTCTTATTAAACCAACATTAGTTAAGAATCACAGAACTAATGATTTGAATATTATTTTTCAAGACTCTGATAATGAATTATTCCTAAATAATTTGAGCGGAAGTAAGATTTGGTCAAAAAAGTTTGAGTCAAGAATTATCAGTGATATTTATCAAATCGATATGTATAAAAATGGTAGATTACAATTTGTTTTTTTAACCCTTGAAAATTTATATATAGTTGATATAAAAGGAAATATTGTTAAAAAAACCGGTAATAAGGAAAACACCTCTAAAAAATATTTGTCTGTTTTTGACTATGATAAAAATAAAAATTACAGATTGGTTGTTCAGGAAGGAAAAACAGTATCGATGTATGACTCAAAACTCGACGTTGTGAAAGGTTACAGGGCAACTAAATCTAAAAAGACAATTGCTAACAAAATGAATCATATAAGAATTTTAAATAAAGATTTTCTTATTCAATATTATGATGATAAAACTTTCACAATATATGACAGAAGAGGAAGAGAGAGAATTAAATTACCTAAGGACTTAAAGTACCAATCAACTGTTTTTAAAAACAATAACAAACTTGTATTTCAAGGGGAAGAAAATGAAATTATCAGAATTGATATTTCTGGTGAAATATCCTACCAACCTTATAATGAAAATATTATTGGTATGGTCTCAAACCAAGAAATATTAGCTTTACATACTGACAACAAAATGATAGTAAATCAAAATGGATTTAATATTCCATACGGAAATTATACAAACCCAAATATCTATCAAAATTACATTTCAACACTAAATCTTGATACAAAGGAACTATTCCTTTTTAGCAAGAGCAAAAAAATTGACCGTTTCCCAATTTTTTCTTCAATTTTTTATGACTTTTCAACAATAGAAAAACAAACAGTCTTGGTTGTAGTTGGTGATAAGGATGAGCTGCTCTACTACACTGTAGATTAATTACTGATTTTTAAATTCTTTTTCAAATTGCTTTGCAAGTTCTTGTATAACACCTATAATATCTAGTTCTTTACCAATTTCTTTACTCATTGAGGTTACGGGCTTACCTTTCAATCCACAAGGAATAATTCCATCAAAATAAGATAAATCAGTGTTTACATTTAATGCCAAACCGTGTTTGGTAACCCATCTACTTGCTTTAATTCCCAGAGCACAAATTTTTCTTTCTTGTGTGGTACCCTTGTCAATCCAAACACCGGTGTGATCCTTACTTCCCTCTGAATTAATTCCATACTTTTTTAGTGTTTTGACAACAATGAATTCAAGAGTTCTTAGATATTTATGAATGTCTGTAAAAAAATTTTCCAAATCAAAAATTGGATAGCAAACGATTTGACCTGGACCATGATATGTAATGTCTCCTCCCCTTCCAATTTTTATTAATTCAATCCCCTTTTCTTTGAGTAAATTTTCGTTTAATAATAAATTATTTAAATTTCCACTTTTCCCAATCGTGTAAACGTGATTATGCTCAACAAATAAAAGATAATTTGGTGTTAAAAAAGAAGTGTTATTTTTTCTATTATTTAACTTGATATTACAAATCTCGTTATGATAATAATTTTGTATTTCTAAAGTTTCATTATAATCTTTGAAACCTAGTTTTTTTATTTGAATCTCTTTATTGTTTTTCAACACTACGAATTTGATAGTATAAAAATAAAAAACATAAGCATTAAGTATATCTTATATTGTTATATTTGAATTACATGTCTAATTTTTCTGAACAAGAACTCGTAAGAAGAGAAAAACTAAAAAAAATTATTGATTTGGGTATCAATCCCTACCCCGCCGAAACTTTTCCAGTAAGCCACTTGGCTAATGAAATCAAAGAAAACTTTAAAGAGGGTGAAATTGTTAAAGTTGCAGGAAGAGTCATGTCAAGAAGGATACAAGGGAAGGCGAGTTTTGCAGAGATACAAGACAGTAGTGGAAAAATTCAAGTTTATTTCAATAGAGATGAAATATGCACTTCAGAGGATAAATCTAAATACAATGAACTTTATAAAAAACTTCTAGATATCGGAGATTTTTTAGGAATTGATGGGGTTCTATTTAAAACTCAAGTTGGTGAAATGACTGTCATGGTAAAAGACTTTAAATTACTATCTAAATCTCTAAAACCTTTACCACTTCCAAAAGAAGATAGTGAGGGCAAAAAGTATGACGAATTTAACGATCCAGAGCAACGATATAGACAAAGATATATTGACTTAGTTGTAAACAGTGAAGTAAAACAAACATTTATCAAGAGATCTAAAATAATTAGCTCAATCAGAAGGTTCTTAGAAAAACTTGATTTTGTTGAGGTCGAAACACCAATTTTACAACCAATTCCAGGTGGTGCTGCTGCAAAACCTTTTGTAACACATCACAACTCTCTAAACATTCCTTTATACATGAGAATAGCCAATGAACTTTATTTAAAGAGACTGATTGTTGGTGGTTTTGATGGAGTATTTGAATTTGCGAAAGATTTTAGAAATGAAGGTATGGACAGAACTCACAATCCAGAATTTACAAACCTCGAATTTTACGTTGCTTATAAAGACTACAATTGGATGATGGATTTAACCGAAAAATTATTAGAAAATACTGTTACTGAATTATATGGCAAGAGTGATGTTACTTATGGTGCTAATAAAATAGACTTTAAAGGTCCTTATAAAAGAATTCCAATACTTGAGGCAATAAAAAATGAGACAGGAATAGACGTGGAAAATTTAGATGACATCCAATTGTCAGAAAAAGCGAAAAGTATTGGTGTTGAGGTTGATTCCACAATGGGCAGAGGAAAAATAATTGATTCCATTTTTGGGGATAAATGTGAGTCAAAGTTTGTACAACCAACTTTTATTATTGACTATCCAAAGGAAATGAGTCCACTAACAAAACAACATAGAAAAAAAGCAAACCTGACTGAGAGATTTGAGTTGTTAATCAATGGAAGTGAGATTGCTAATGCATATTCAGAATTAAATGATCCTGTTGATCAACTTGAAAGATTTGAAGATCAATTGAAATTATCTGAAAAAGGTGATGATGAAGCAATGTTCATAGATCATGATTTTATTCGATCCCTTGAATATGGAATGCCTCCAACATCAGGAATTGGTTTCGGAATTGACCGTTTAGTTATGTTGTTAACAAATCACAAATCCATCCAAGAAGTTATATTTTTTCCACAAATGCGACCTGAAAAAAATGAAGTGAAATTAAATGATGAAGAAAAGAAAATTTTTGACTTTATGAAAAAAAATAAAAAAGTTGAAATTGGAGAGTTAAAAAATTACGCAGAGCTCAGTAATAAAAAATGGGACAAAACAATAAAGTCCCTGACAAAAAATAAATTATTAAACGTATTCAAAAATGACTCTGGCATTTTTGTTGAATTGAACTAGAAAAATTTAAAATATGAAAAGAATTATCAATCTATTTTTATTAATGTTTATACTAATACCTAATAAAAATTTACACTCCCAAGATGAAAAAAAATCATCTAAATCTGACTCAAAAACAAAAATAAAAAGTTTTGCATCAATAGTTTCAAAAGCAACAAAAGATGAGGGATTGTTTAATGTCTACCTAAAAGATGATAAATATTACTATGAAATTCCTGACTCACTACTAGGAAGAGATATGTTGATGGTAACAAGAATATCTAAAATGGCTGTTTCAATTCCATTGAGTAGACATAAGATGAATGAGCAGGTTTTAAGATGGGAAAAAAATAATAAAGATATTCTGCTCAGGGAAGCCTCCTTTGTAAACTTTGCTTCTGACAGTTTACCAATTAAAACAGCTGTTATAAATTCAAACTTCGAACCAATCATATTTAAATTTAAAATTGAAGCTAGAAATGATTCTTTAAACACATCTCTAATTGATGTAACTAACTTATTTAATACGGATGTGAAAAGTCTTGGGTACCCACAGAGAAGTAGAAAATCAAATAAGCTCACTAGTATGGATACAAAACTTTCATACATTGAATCTGTAAAATCATACCCTGAAAATATTGAGGCAAGACATGTAAAGACATACAGATCATCAGACAATGAGAGTGGATTTGTTTCTATGGAACTAAATAATTCAATGATTTTACTTCCTGAGAAACCGATGAAGAGAAGGTATTTTGATGAAAGAGTTGGTTGGTTTACAACAAGTCAAACTGACTATGGGATTGACAATCAAGAGGCTAAAACAATTAAATATTTAGACAGATGGAGATTAGAAGTTAAGGATGAGGATATTGAAAAGTTCAAAGCTGGTGAATTGGTGGAACCAAAAAAACCTATTGTGTATTATATAGATCCAGGGACACCAAAAAAATGGAGAAAATATTTAAAGCTTGGCATCGAGGATTGGCAAGTTGCATTTGAGGCTGCTGGATTTAAAAATGCTATAATTGCAAAAGATCCACCAACAAAAGAAGAGGATCCAGACTGGAGTCCAGAAGATGTACGTTATTCTGTTGTAAGATACCTTGCTTCACCATCTTTAAATGCTAATGGACCGCATACAAGCGATCCGAGATCGGGTGAGATTATAGAATCAGATATAAATTGGTATCACAATGTAATGAAACTTCTCAGAAACTGGCTGTTTGTCCAAACTGCAGCTGTTAATCCAGATGCTCGAAAGACTGAATTTAAGAACGAAGTTATGGGCGAATTAATTCGATTTGTTAGTTCACATGAGGTAGGTCACACTCTTGGTTTGCCACATAATTTTGGTAGTAGTAGTGCATACCCCGTAGATTCATTAAGGTCAGGCACCTTTACTAAAAAATATGGTACTGCTCCATCAATAATGGATTATGCAAGATTTAATTATGTCGCACAACCAGGTGATGAAGGTGTTGCTTTAATACCCTCTGATTGGGAAACACCAAATGTTGGTATTTATGATATCTACTCAATCATGTGGGGCTATAAACCTATTTTAGATACTGATGCGTTTGATGAAAAAAAGGTTTTAAATCAATGGATAACAGAAAAAGCTGATGATCTTATGTTTAGATTTGGAAGTTCAGGTATTGACCCAAGTTCACAAACAGAGGATTTAGGGAATGATGCAATTAAGGCCAGTAATTATGGAATAGCAAACCTAAAAAGAATAGTTCCGAATCTAATAGAATGGACAACGGAGGATGGTGAAAACTATGATGAACTCCAATATCTCTATGGACAAGTTCTGTCCCAATTTAGAAGATACTTGGGGCATGTATCTACCAATATTGGTGGTGTTTATCAATATTACAAAACCTCTGATCAAGAAGGGGCTGTTTACACTCATGTTGAAAAAAGTCATCAAAAAAACTGTATCAAATTCCTCAACAAAAACTTATTTGAAACTCCAACATGGATGCTAGATAAAAAGATATTAGAGAGGGTTCAGTTTGCAGGTGCTGTGGATCAAGTTAGAGGACTTCAATCAAGCTACCTTAATAGAATTCTTGATTTTGGAAGACTTGCTAGAGTAATTGAAAATGAAGCATTGAATGGAGCTAAGGCTTACTCTTTAGACGAGTTAATGTCAGATTTAAAGAATGGTATTTTTAGTGAACTAAAAACCAATTCTAACATTGATGTTTTCAGACGAAATATTCAAAGAGCTTTTATTCAAAGATTGGGATATTTGATGAAAGAAAATCAAAATATTCCTTCATTTTTTAGATCATCTTCGAGCATAACCAGAGTTAAAGTTGATGAGTCAGATATTAGGCCTTCTACTTTAGGTGTGTTAATAGATTTGAGAAATGAATTAAACAAAGCTCAGAAAAAATATTCATCAAACAAGTCTGTTAAAAATCACTTGATGTATTGTGTAGGGTTGATAAATAGTATTTTGAAAGGTTAAATTCTAATCTTTGTATTTTATTTCTTGACCAATACTAATTTGGTTGTTTTTAAGATTATTAATTTTCATAATCTTTTCTATGGAAATGTTATACTTTTTAGAAATTGAATATAGAGTATCCCCTCTTTCAACAGTGTGAATATCTTTTAATTCTTTTGCTTTTTTACGTTTCAAAGGTTTTTTTGACCCATCAAATTTCCATAGATCATTTTCTTCAATGGTTCTAATTAATTTTTTTGGATAATTAGGGTCGGTTGCATAACCTGCTTTCTTCAAACCATTTGCCCAATCTACATAATTGTTTTTAGGAAGTCTAAAAAGGAAAGAATAACGTCCTCTAGTTGTCAAAAATTCTGAATGGTCTTTGTAACTTTCTAATGGTGAATTGTACTTTCTAAAACATTCACCTTTTTCATCATCATCATGATATACTCTTTTGCCTCTCCACTCCTGGTGGCATTTAATACCAAAATGATTGTTTGATTTTAGCGCTAAATTGCTTGAACCTGAAGCTGACTCAACCATTCCTTGTGCTAGAATAATACTAGCTGGAATTTTATATTTTTTCATTTGTTGTATGGCTAATTCAGAGTATGTTTTTATATACCATTTTTTTCTCTCATCATAACTAAGGTTTTTAATGAATTTTTCATACTGATTTGAATTGGTGTTTGATTTTTTGATTATTGACCTTTTTATATTGAGTGGCGCTTTAAGTATTTTTCCAGGTAACTTCAAAAGGCTACATGATGATATCAAAAAGGAGAAACCTAAAATTAAATAGATTTTACTTCCAACTTTCATATATCAAAATTATTAATAAGTTTTTAAAGAAAGTTTTTTAGGCATAATTATTGTAATTTTATTAGTAATGAGATATACATCATTTTTGATATTCCTTTTGCTAATTTCATGTGGTTCTGTAAAAGTTGCATATGATTATGATTCTGACTCTGATTTTTCATCATACAAAACTTATGCTTTTTCAAAAGAGCAAATTGAAAATCTTGAAATATCTGATATTGATAAAAAAAGAATATTGAGTTCTGTTGAAAATTATTTAAACTCAAAAGGTTACAACTTTTCAAAAAATCCTGATTTAATTGTTTCTATTGATACAAAGGCAAAAGAAAATGTGTACATCAATAGGTATAACAACTATGATTATATGGGTTGGTATTACCCTTACTACGGTTATGGGTCAGGAACATACAAACCCTTTACCAAAGTTGTTGGTCTACTCTACATTGATATTGTTGATTCCAAAACAGGGAAGTTAATATGGCAAGGAAGTGGTTCAGGATCTTTATCTGCAAATAAACTGACAAGAGACCAATTAATTTCCAATTTTGTTTTCAGAGTAATGGAATCTTATCCTCCAATCGATAATTAAAAGGTATCTTTTAGTTTTGATATAATTAATTCTATTTCGTCTGTTTTAGGTCCTGACCCAGCAGCAAACTTTACTTGGCCACCACCACTACCACCGATAGAATTACATATACTTTTAATAATTTCTGATGCAGATATATTTGAAGTTTCAACAACAGATTCTGAAACCGAAGAAAAAATACTATATCTGTTATTTGATTCAGTTATTAATATTATGATATGATTTTTTAATTTTCTTCCAAGACCTAGGCATAATGACTTTACAAAAGATGGCTCTAAGTTTAATTTTTTGAACAAAAAATTAATTGAATTAATTTTTTCTGTTTGATTCAACCATGTATCGATATAAAAGTCAATTAATTTTATTTGACTTGATTTAAGATCCTTTGATATTTGAGTATTCTGTTCTTTAATATTTTTGATGGAGTCAATTAAATTTGATTTACTCGACAACATATTTGATATATCTTTAATTTCTTTGTTTTTGCCTCTGAGATATTTTAAGGCTGAGGGGCCAGAAATTGCCTCAATTCTTCTAATTCCAGATGCAATGGAACTTTCAGAGGTTATAACAAAGTTTCTAATTTGAATTGTATTTTTGACATGTGTTCCTCCACATAATTCATATGAATTTCCAAATTTTATAGATCGAACAGTCTTACCATATTTTTCATTAAACAATGCAACAACCCCTTTTTTTATAGCATCATCATAATTTTCATTTCTATTTTCTATCAACTCAATTGATTCATCAATTTTATTGTTAACAAACTCCTCGATTTCATTCAATTCAGTTTCCTCAATTTTTTTAAAGTGAGAAAAATCAAATCTTAAATATTTATCTGAAACCATTGAACCCTTTTGCTCAACGTGATTACCTAATATTTCTCTTAATGCTTGATGCAACAAATGTGTTGCAGTGTGGTTGGTTGAACATTTTTTTCTAATGTCAATATCAACATGAGCTGTCAATTCTGATTCGGACTCAAACTCATTAGAATCAACAAAATGTAAAATTTCATTGTTTTCTTTTTTTGTATCAAAAACTTTAAGTCTTTTTCCATTACTTAGTTCAAAAAATCCAGAATCTCCAATTTGACCTCCTCCTTCAGGATAAAAAGGTGTTTCATGTAATACTACTTGAAAAAATTGTTTGTCTTTATTGAATACTTTTCTGTACTTATTTATTTTAGTTTTTAATGATGATTTATCATATCCTATAAAAATACTTGGACCAGTTTTGTTAACATCAACCCAGTCCTCGGTTTTCATATCTGAAGCAGATCTTGATCTTGATTTTTGCTTTTCCAGTTCTGATTCATATTCATTTTGATTAAAACCTAAATTTTTTTCTTTTAAGATTAATGATGTCAAATCAACGGGGAAACCATATGTATCGTATAATTCAAAAATTACTTTTCCCGAAACTATATTTGATTTCAAATTGCTTATGATAGAATCAAGTCTCAGTATACCATCAGACAGGGTCCTTAAAAATGAAAACTCTTCTTCTTTCACGATTGTTTTTATAAGTTCCTTATTTTTTGCAATCTCAGGAAAAAAATCAGAGAACTGTTCTGATACCAAATCAACCAATTTATAAATGAAAGGATCATTCATTTTTAAAAATGTATACCCATATCTAACAGCCCTTCTTAATATCCTTCTTATTACATATCCAGCTCCACTATTTCCAGGGATTTGTCCATCACAAATACAAAAAGAAACAGCTCTTATATGATCTGAAACCACCCTCATGGCTATATCTGTTTTTATATTTGAACCATATTTCTTTTTTGAGAGTGATTCAATTGCTTTAATCAAAGGAGAAAAAATATCAGTATCATAGTTAGATTCTTTTTTCTGAATCACGCGAACAAGTCTCTCAAACCCCATACCAGTATCTATGTGTTTTTGAGGAAGTTCAACTAAATCACCATTTGACATTCGGTTGAACTGTATAAATACTAAATTCCATAACTCTATAACATTGGGATGATCCTTATTGACCAAATCTTTTCCTGGAATTTTAGATTTTTCAGAATCAGACCTTAAGTCAATATGTATTTCCGAGCATGGACCACATGGACCCGTATCACCCATCTCCCAAAAGTTGTCTTTTTTACCACCAAGAATAATTTTTTCATTAGAGACTATTTTAGACCATATGTTATAAGCTTCATTATCCTTTGAAGTTTTATCTCTTTTATCTCCTTCAAAAACAGATACATATAAATCATCTGAATTTAACCCATAAGTTTTGGTAAGTAGTTCGTAACTCCAATTAATGATTTCTTCCTTGAAATAATCACCAAAACTCCAATTCCCTAACATTTCAAACATAGTATGGTGATAATGATCGATACCAACTTCCTCTAAATCATTATGTTTTCCAGAAACTCTTAAACATTTTTGAGAATTGACAACTCGTTTTAGAGCATTATCATTTTTTTCACCAAGAAAAATATTTTTAAATTGATTCATTCCTGCATTTGTAAACATTAGGCTTGGATCATTTTTTGAAACTATAGGTGAAGATGGAACAACTGAGTGATTTTTATCTTTAAAAAAGTTGATAAATTTTTCTCTTATTTCAAATGCTTTCATTCAGGTGTTCTTAATAAATAGAATTTTTATATTTACAAAGTAAAAAAATAAATACCTAGTACTCAACCAAAAGTAAATTTTTTATGAGTAAATCAAAATATTATTACGACAAAGAATCATTGTCCTATAAAAAAATTAGTGCATCTAAGAAAGAAAGATTTTTAAATGCTTTATCCTTTATTTTAACATCATTTTTCTTTGGAACCATCACACTTCTCATAATTATAAATACTCCGGCAATAAATACCCCAACTGAACTTTCTCAATCCAGAGAATTAAAAAATTATGAAATTCAAATTGGGCTTCTAAATAAAAAGTTAGAGCAACTTGAAGTGGTATTAGATAATATTGAGGAGAGAGATAACAATATTTACAGAGTTTTATTTGAAGTAAATCCTATTGACAAAGACATTAGAAAAGCTGGTTTTGGTGGTGTTAACAGGTATTCAAATCTTGAGGGTTTTGAAAACTCTGATATTATAATTGAGACAACAAAAAAACTTGAGATTTTGACAAAGCAACTTGTTATTCAATCCAAATCACTCGATGAGATTGAAAAATTAGTAAAGGATAAACAAGAAATGCTTGCTGCAATCCCTTCAATTCAACCCATAAGAAATAATGATTTGACTAGAATTGCCTCAGGATTTGGCATGAGAACAGATCCCTTTGACAAATCTCGAAAAATGCATCAAGGTCTTGATTTCTCTGCGCCTAGAAACACCCCTATTTATGCTGCATCAAACGGAACAATTACCAGAGCAGATAGTAGGTCATCAGGTTACGGAAAACATATCAGAATTAACCATGGATATGGTTACCAAACAATCTATGCTCATCTAGATTCATATAACGTAAAAAGAGGGCAAAGAGTGAAAAAAGGTGATGTTATTGGTTATGTTGGAAATACAGGCAGGTCTAAAGGATTTCATCTTCATTATGAAGTTTTAAAAGATGGTAAAAGAGTAAACCCCGTGAATTATTTTTATGGAAATCTAACAGCTGATGAGTTTGATGAAATTCTAAAAATAGCAAGTCAAGAAAATCAGTCATTAGATTAATATGAATTTAGATTTACCTGAAAAATTGTATTACAGCATAGGAGAAATTGCTGAGGCTTTTGGGGTAAAAACATCTTTACTAAGGTTCTGGGAGAAGGAATTTGAACTATTAAAACCAAAAAAAAATCTGAAAGGAACAAGACGTTACAGTAGAGTAGATATTGAAAACATTGGTCTAATATACAGTTTGGTTAAAAAAAGAGGCTTTACTATAGATGGAGCCAAAGAAAAAATAAAATACGATTCTGACAAAATTAATGTTGTTAAAAAACTCGAAAAATTAAAAAGAACCTTGGAAGATATTAGAAAAGAATTATAATTATTTTTTTCTGAAGTATATTGTAATAGGAACACCTTCAAAATCATACAGTTTTCTAATTTTATTTTCAATAAATCTTTTATAAGGGTCCTTAACATATTTAGGTAAGTTACAGTAGAAAACGAATTGAGGATAATAGCCTGGCAACTGATTACAAAACTTAATTTTAACAAACTTTCCCTTATTTGATGGCGGTGGATTTTTCGAAATTACTTCTAATAAATCAGCATTAAGTTTACTAGTTTTTATCTTTCTAGACCTATTCTCAAACACTTTTATTGCAAGTTCTAAAGCTTTAAAAATTCTTTGTTTTTTTAAAGTTGATATAAAAATTATAGGAACATCAACAAAGGGTTCTATTTCTAATTTTATTTTTTTCTCATAATCTTTAGTTGATGTCTTATTTTTATCAACCAAATCCCACTTATTAATGAGTATTACAATTCCTTTATTTCTTCTATGTGCTAACCAGAAAATATTTTTAATTTGACTGTCAAAACTTCTAGTTGCATCAATCATGAGTAAACTGACATCACTTTTTTCAATTGACTTAATTGATCTCACAACAGAGTAAAATTCAAGATTGTTATTAATTTTAGATTTTTTCCTTATGCCTGCTGTATCAACAAGATTAAAATCAAATCCATATTTATTATATCGAGTATCAATGCTATCCCTAGTTGTTCCAGGTTCATCTTTTACGATATTTCTTTCCTCACCAATTAATGAGTTGATAAAAGATGATTTACCAGCATTTGGTCTACCAACTACAGCAAAAGATGGTATTTCTAAATCTGGTAATTCGCTATCAGGGCTAAAATCTTTAACTAGTTCGTCAAGAAAATCTCCAGTTCCAAGACCATTAATTGCAGAAATAGAGTAAATTTTTTCAAAACCAAGTGAATAAAATTCCAAAGAATCCTTAATCATAGTGTTTTTGTCAACCTTATTAACTACTAAAAAAACACTTTTATCAGTTTTATGTAGGATTTTTGCAATTTCTTGGTCAGATGAGTTAATTCCATCTAAGACGTCTACAACGAAAATTACTAAATCACACTCCTCTAGTGCAATCATGACTTGATCATCAATCTCTTTTTCATAGCTATCACTTCCTCCTCTGACATAACCGCCAGTATCAATAATTGTAAAAGTTTTACCGTTCCAGTCTGATATTGAATAATGACGATCTCTTGTTACTCCACTGTAGGAATCAACAATCGCTTGATTACTTTTTGCTAAGCGATTGAATAAAGTAGACTTTCCAACATTGGGTCTTCCGACTATTGCAACTATTTTATTCATATTTAGTTATAACCAAAATTTTTAAGTTGGTGTATTTTCTTCCTCCAGTCTTTTACAACTTTTACATTTATCTCTAAAAAAACTTTTTGATTAAAAAATTTTTCAAGTTCAATTCTTGATTGTGATGCCAAATTTTTTAACGACGAACCTTTATTTCCAATAATAATTGCTTTTTGAGAATTTCTCTCAACAATTATTGAACTAGAAATACGGAAGATTTTATTTCTGTACTTAAATTTTTCTGTAATAACCTCAGAAGAATAAGGAATTTCTTCTTTGAAATTATTGAATATTTTTTCCCTGATAATCTCATTTACAAAAAACCTCTCTGATTTATCTGTCCATTGGTCTTCAGGAAAATATTTTGGTCCCAAGGGAAGTAATTTTATAATCCTTTCCTTTAAATTTTCAACATTAAAATTTTTTAAAGCAGAAACTGTCCAAATTTCTGTATTATTAAACTCTTTTGCCCACTTTTTTGAAACATCTTCTAAAATTTGTTGATTTACTTTATCAATTTTATTAAGTACTATGATTAGAGGAACTTTAATTTTTTTCAATTTGTTATTCAAAACATCATAGTCAGTGGAATTTGAACTTAAATCAACCACATATAATATAATGTCACCATCTATTATTGATTCTTTTACCTTTTTGTTCATGTATTCATGAACAATATTAGCAGGTTTTGTAAAACCTGGATTATCAGTAAATATTAGTTGATAATTATCTGTATTTTCAATCCCAAGTATTTTATGTCTGGTTGTTTGAGCTTTCTCTGTTATAATTGATAATTTATCGTTCAAAAGCGAATTGATCAATGTTGACTTACCAGCATTTGGATACCCAATAATATTTACGAAACCTGATTTAAACACCTGGCAAATTTAACTTCTTAAGGGTAATACTCAAGATTTTTTGTAATAAAATCAAAAAATTGTACATTCGCACTCCATTTCGCGGGATAGAGCAGTAGGTAGCTCGTCGGGCTCATAACCCGAAGGTCGCAGGTTCGAGTCCTGCTCCCGCTACTAAAACAATAAAACGGTTACACTATTCACATAGTTAACCGTTTTTTTATAAATGGAACTATTTTAAAACGCTTTGTAGGAAAACTAAAAAATTATACCTTACGTTTTTTAATCATTTAAAGGTTACAAACTATGAAAAGTACACTCTCATTTATATTTATTTTTTTTCTAATGATAACTTATGGTCAAGATAAATTAAAACTTTCTCTTGATCATTACAAAAATTATGAGTGGACCTCAAACCCTACACTTTCACCAAATGGTGAGCAAATTCTATACTCAAGGTCTTGGATAAATTTAATTGATGATAAAAGAGAGACTGATTTGTGGATTATGAATAAAAACGGCTCTACAAACCGTTTTTTTTTAAACGGATCCAATGGTAAATGGTCACCCGACGGAAGTAAAATTGCATTTTTAAAAAAAGGTGAGCCAAATGGAACTCAAATTTTTGTAAAATATTTAGGTGTTGAGGGTGAACCAACTCAAATAACAAAGCTAGAGAAGTCACCGTCTAGTATGGAATGGTCGCCAGATGGTAAGTTCATTGCTTTTATAATGCATGTTTCATCAGAGGCTGCTTTAAACCCTATTGGTGTTCCTGATAGGCCAAAAGGAGCAACTTGGACTAAAGGTCCTCAAGTAATTGACCAAGTAGATTACAGTCAAGATCGTGTTGGTTTCCTTGAAAGAGGTTTTCGTCAAATATTTATTGTTCCCTCAGACGGTGGAACTGCCAGACAGATTACCTTTGGAGAATTTGATGATATTTCAGGTGGAATTTCATGGTTAAAGGATAATGAAACAATTGTATTCAGTAGTTATCAAAAGGAAGATGCTGAATATGCTAGAGGTCAATCAAACCTCTACTCTGTTAACATAAATAATTTAAATTTAATTGAATTAACATCAAGAATTGGAACTGAGTCTTCACCCAGTGTCTCACCTGACGGATCCAAAATTGCATTTGTTGGTTCAACTTGGACTAAAAACTTTTACCAGGATCGTAAAATGTATGTTATGGACATTGACGGTTCAAATTTAAGATGCATAACCGAAAGTTTAGATCAAACACCAAGTACTGGTATTTGGGGAAAAAATAGTTCCGGCGTTTATTTTAATGTTAGAGAGTTTGGTCAAAGTAATGTGTATCACGCAGATATTAAAGGAAAAGTAAAAAAAATTACAAGTGGGAATCATATGCTAACAATGAATGATTTAGTTGGTTCTGATGCCGTAGCAACATGGACTGATCCCTCCAATCCAAGTGATATTATTAGCTTTTCAATTGATAAACCTAATAAAATCAATCGTCTTACTGATGTAAATAAAGATATTTTTTACAACGTCGAATTTGGAAAGGTTGAGGAAATAACATATAAGTCAGTAGATGAAAAATATGTGCAAGGTTGGATTGTAAAACCACCAAACTTTGATTCAAACAAAAAATACCCATTGGTATTAAGAATTCATGGTGGTCCACATAGTATGTATCATGTTGGCTTTAACTACAACTTCCAACTTCATGCTGCTCAAGATCAGGTCGTTTTATATACAAATCCAAGAGGATCTACAGGTTATGGATATGACTTTGCAAATGCGATTCAAAATGCCTATCCGGGAAATGATTATGATGACATAATGTATGGTGTGGATGAAGTAATCTCAAAAGGATATATTGATGAAAATAGAATGTATGTTTATGGTGGAAGTGGTGGTGGAGTTTTAACTAGTTGGATTATAGGAAAAACAGATCGATTTGCAGCAGCATCAGTCAACTACCCTGTTACAAATTGGTTTTCTTTTGTAGGAACAACTGATGGTGCAACGTGGTATTATAATTTTAAAAATTATCCTTGGGAAGATCCCAGTGAGCACATAAAGAGATCTCCTCTGATGTATGTAGCCAATGTTAAAACTCCAACTATGTTAATGTGTGGAGAGGAAGATTTGAGAACTCCTATATCACAAACGGAAGAGTATTATCAAGCATTGAAAATGAACAAAGTACCAACGGTGATGATTAGATTTAAAGATGAATATCACGGAACAAGTAGTAAACCTTCAAACTTTTTAAGAACTCACGGATATATTAATGCATGGTTTGATAAACATTCTGTAAGGAAATAGTATTTTAACTTAACATATTAAAATTTGTAATTTTCATTAATATCAAATGTTTAATATTATTATGCAAAGAGGCCAGTCTTTAGTAATTTTACACAAAATAATTTTCTATGGTGTTTGATTTAGAAATGATAAAAAATATTTATTCCTCAATGAAGGAAAAAGTTGATCATGCTAAAAGCATATGCAAACACCCATTCACGCTCTCAGAAAAAATTCTTTATTCTCATTTGTGGTCAAATATTGAGAAACGATTTGAAAGAGGTGTTGACTATGTAGATTTCGCACCGGATAGAATTGCTTGCCAAGATGCGACTGCTCAAATGGCCTTGCTACAGTTCATGCAAGCAGGAAAAAAGAAGGTTGCTGTACCGACTACGGTTCACTGTGACCATCTTATTCAAGCAAAGATAGGTGCAACAACTGACCTCCAACAAGCAATTAACACAAGTAATGAAGTTTTTAATTTTTTGGAATCTGTTTCCAATAAATACGGAATTGGTTTCTGGAAACCAGGCGCTGGAATTATTCATCAAGTTGTTCTTGAAAATTATGCTTTCCCCGGTGGAATGATGATTGGTACGGACTCTCATACTGTAAACGCAGGTGGTCTTGGAATGGTTGCAATTGGTGTTGGAGGTGCTGATGCTGTTGATGTTATGGCAGGAATGGCTTGGGAATTAAAATTTCCAAAACTAATTGGAGTGAAACTTACAGGAAAACTTTCTGGATGGACATCAGCAAAAGATGTTATTTTAAAGGTTGCAGGAATCCTTACAGTTAAGGGTGGAACCGGTGCTATTATTGAATATTTTGGTCCTGGTGCTGAAAATTTATCATGCACTGGTAAAGGTACTATTTGTAATATGGGAGCTGAAGTCGGAGCAACTACATCGACTTTTGGTTATGACAGATCCATGGAAAAATACTTAAGAGCCACTGGAAGAAATGAAGTTGCTGATGAAGCAAACAATATTAAAGATTATTTAACAGGTGACACTGAAGTATACAAAAATCCTGAAAAATATTTTGATCAAGTTATAGAAATAAATCTGTCAGAACTCGAACCTCATATTAACGGTCCTTTTTCACCTGATATTGCAACACCAATTAGCAAAATGAAAGATGTTCTAAAAGAAAATGATTGGCCAAGAAAAATTGATTGGGGATTAATAGGATCATGTACAAATTCTTCTTACGAGGATCTGTCAAGAGCTTCATCCATTGCAAATCAGGCACTAAATAAAAATCTTTCAACCAAAGCTTTTTTTGGAATTAATCCAGGCTCGGAGCAAGTTAGATTTACAGCTGAAAGAGATGGTTTTTTAGAAATTTTTGAAAAACTAGATGCCAAAATTTTTACAAATGCATGTGGCCCTTGTATTGGACAGTGGGCAAGGAAAGGAGCGGAAAAAGAAGAAAAGAACTCAATAATCCACTCTTTCAATAGAAATTTTGCTAAAAGAGCAGATGGTAATCCTAATACTCACGCATTTGTAGCATCACCAGAAATTGTTGCTGCTATTGCAATTTCAGGGGACTTGGCTTTCAACCCTCAAAATGATATTTTGACCAACAATAAGGGTGAAGAAGTAATGCTTGATGAACCAAAAGGTTGGGAATTACCACCTGATGGATTTGATGTCGATGACAACGGTTATATAGAACCAATTGAGGATGGATCTAATGTTGAGGTTGTTATAAATCCTGATTCCAAAAGACTCGAAAAATTAACGCCCTTTGAACCTTGGGACAGGAAAAATATTTTAGGAGCAAAACTTTTAATTAAAGCTTTTGGTAAATGTACAACAGATCATATTTCAATGGCGGGTCCTTGGTTAAGGTATAGAGGACATTTGGATAATATTTCGAACAATTGTCTAATAGGTGCAGTGAATGCTTTCAATAAAAAAACAAATTTAATTAAGAATCAAATAGATTCTGAATATGGAAGTGTTCCTGATATTCAGAGAGAGTATAAAAAGAATAAAATTGATACCGTGGTAGTTGGCGATCACAACTATGGTGAAGGTTCATCAAGAGAACATGCTGCCATGGAACCCCGCCATCTAGGAGTTAAAGTTGTTATTGTTAAATCCTTTGCTAGAATTCATGAAACTAACCTAAAAAAACAAGGTATGCTTGCTCTTACCTTTGATAATGAAAATGATTATGATTTAATTGAGGAAGATGATACATTCAATTTCATAGATTTAGAAAATTTCTCACCAAATAAGCAAATCACAATAGAGGTTATACACTCAAACGGAAAAGCTGATATTATAAAAACCAATCATACTTACAACGAACAACAAATAGAATGGTATAAGGAAGGTTCAGCTCTTAACCTAATAAAAAAAGGGGCTTAGAGCCCCTTTTAAATCTATATTTTTGTATTTATTGAAGTTTTAGGAAAATGTCTCCTCTATCAAAAAATTCATAAATAGTAGTTTGTAATCCAGTTTCATCAAATTCACTTACAGAGTAATATTTAGTTGAAAATTCTGTCCCACTAGCTTTATGATTGTACTTCCATACACCATATGCCCTCACAGAACCGTTTGGTAAATAAAGTGAATCATCAACCCCCGGGAAGTATTGTCTTTCAGTAAATTTAAAATTTTCAAATTCTGAATGCCATCCTTTCATTCCAGATACATAATCTTCTTTTGAGAGGGAATCGACATGAGGAGGATTCCATATTAAATCATCACTTACTAAAGAGAATAAACCCTCTAGATCACCAGACTCAAAAGTATCAAAACCTTTATCTGCCAATTCTTTATTTTTTTCAAATTTTTCTATACCACTAACGAATTGATTAGCACCATCAATTTTCGCTTTATCATCATTGGAGACACAAGCAAAAAATAAAAATATTGAAAGTGTAAAAAGTATTTTTTTCATAATGTATTTTTTAAAAATAATTCTTCTGTTTTTTTATTAAAGTTCTACACCAGCAGCAGCTAATTCTTTTAAGTGATTGGATTGATCACTGAAGAACCAAGTTTGAACAACTTTTCCATCATCACCCCACTGATAGGCAACATGACATGGAACTTCATAAGTATTTCCAGAAGCTTTACCTGTACCTTTCCATACAAACCATGCATGAGTCCATGTGCCTAAATCCCCCCCATATACACTTGTTTGAATATATGCACCATCAACACCACCATTGGACATTGAAATATCATTGTAAAAATCGTGATGTGAAGAAAAAGAAGCAAGATTTTCTTCCGAACTGATAGATTCAACACTGTTTATATAAATAGCAGTATCATCTGAATATAGTTCATTGGAAGCAGTAAAATCATTGGCTAAGTAACCATCGTAAACTGCTTTTATTGCTTGTGATTTTGCATCGTCAGTTGTTACTTGAACACCAGAGGATGTACAGCCCACAAACAAGGCTGTTACAAATAATAATATAAAATTTCTCATAATTTAATTTTGACTTGATTTAATATAGTTTTCAATCTGAACTTGCATACCATGGTAATCCATATAATCACTAAATCCATATATTTTTCCTTCTTCATTAAAATTGATTAATCCATACCATTTATTTCCTCCTTCAGCCCCAGATTCTGTATGCTTCCACTTCCAGACACCATATACTCTTAACCCACTTGGATCATCAGTTGGTGTTGCACTTGAATATAAAGACCCAGACCAAAAAGCTGTGTTAGCATCTGCACTAAGTGCCGGACCTAAATTAGGACCTTCTCCTTCAATAAACTGTACATTATCGAAGGTTTCAAAATAACCTTTCAAAGCCTCAACGAAGCCATCATATCCAATAGTTTCTCCGCCATTATATACGGGAGGGCTCCACTGAATATCATCAGCTATAACACTCATTGTCAATTCTACATCCTCTTTGCTAAACCCTTCAGTGAATGTTCTAAAAGATTCTATTTGTTGTTCAAATTTTGCTT
Source organism: uncultured Bacteroidota bacterium (assembly GCA_902598295.1). Classification (GTDB taxonomy): domain Bacteria; phylum Bacteroidota; class Bacteroidia; order Flavobacteriales; family Flavobacteriaceae; genus Eutrophosalina. Next base: position 1,737 of record CACKBA010000017.1, on the reverse strand, counting down.
GATTTTCCTCAGATACTCCATTATTTACAGGTGATTCACATGAAATAATAAACACTAAAGAAAATATAAATAATATTCTTTTCATTTTTTTAAGTTAATTAACTAAAATATAAAATTAATCTGTAATACCTCGAGAAATTATCTGATTAATGTGAATGCACCATTTTTTTCAATCAAATTTCCTGTGTAAGTAGTAGCAGAGACTTGATAAAAGAAGTTTCCATTTTCAGCTTTTTTCCCATTAATTGTTCCGTCCCAACCTATCATTTCATTTTGTGTTGAATCCTCGTAATAAATTAGTGTTCCCCAGGTATCATATACAGTTAGTCTAATACTGGTAATTCCATAATATACAGGTCGAAATGTTTCATTAATGTTATCAAGATTAGGGGTAAAAGCATTTGGTATAACCATTTCATAATCATCTCCAATATATAAGGTTTTTGTAATTGAGTAGGAACAACCCAAGATAAACTCAACCGTTAATGTTACGTCGTACCAACCTCTTGCTGTATATGTATGAGTGGGATTTTCTTCGTTTGATGTATTTCCATCTCCAAAATCCCAAAGCACGGAAAAATACTGTTGAGTTGATTGATTGGTAAATGTTATTGGATCATTAGTTGATAATCCTCCGTAAGTTGTAAAATAAAATGAAGTATAATCAAATTCAGGATAACCAATCTCTGGTAAATTAACATTAAAAATTAATGATTCAGAACAACCCAAAAAGTCAGTCACAGTAACCTCATATGAACCATCAACATTTGTGTTCATTATTTCTCCATTTGAACCAGAAACTACTCCATTCGACCATACAATTGTGTAAGGTGCAACTCCACCGGAAACCGAAACAATATTATTTTGATAAACATCCCTGGTTTCACAAATCGCACCCAGTTCAGTGTCTAAAATAATTTCCAAATCATCCTGCCTAGATACAACAAATTCTTTTTGAGATGAACATCCATTGGAATCTGTCACAGTCACCAAATAATTATTTGCCGGTAAGTTTATAAGATCTTCTGTTGTTTCACCATTTGACCAAAGAAAAGTATACGGTGGATTGCCTCCAGAAACTTGTAAATCAATTGAACCACTATTGGGGTTATCGCAATCTTCTGCATTAGTGATAATTCCAGATATTTCAATTTCCTGTGGTTCAATAATTGTAAAATCTTCTTCGATAATACATCCAGAGTCATCAGTTATTATCACAGAGTAAACACCAGGTGATAAATTGTTTCTGTTCAGACCAGCTGAAGGATCATCTGACCATGATATAGAAACATTACCAATTCCACCCAGTAATGTTAAATTAATTGCACCATCATCTGCTCCAAAACAAGAGATATTTGTTACTTGAGATTCAATATCAAACAAAGGTGCATTTTCAATTTCTATCTCAATTTCTTTTAGACACTGGTTTGAGTCTGTAATGATGACTTTATAAACACCTGCACTTAAGTTCGATCTTTGTGCTCCATTTCCAAGGTCAGACCAACTGTATGTATATGGTGCTACACCACCAGTGACCGAGAGGTCTATTGTTCCATCATTGGCATCATAACAACTTAAATTAGATTTTTCTACATCAACAACAATTTCGTCCGGTTCATCAAGTGTTACTTCAAAGGTAGTGACACATTGATTTGCATCCGTTACTTGTAAAGTGTATTTACCAGCAGGAATATTTGTTAAATCCCCATTATTAAAAACATTTCCTACATTTCTATC
>CACKBA010000016.1 GCA_902598295.1 uncultured Bacteroidota bacterium | reverse complement strand
GAAATAACCACTGATATATTAAGGTCAATTGAAAATTCATATGAGGAAGGAGTGACTGATGAGTTTATAAATCCTTTAATTTTTAAAAAGGACGGGCAACCAATTACCAATATAAAGGGTGGAGATTTGGTTGTATTTTTTAATTTTAGGACAGATAGAGGCAGACAACTTACAGAGGTTTTGACACAAAAAAATATTAGTGATTTTGAGATGCAAAAAGTTGATATTGATTTGGTAACAATGACTATTTATAATGATGATTTTGTTAATGTTGATAGCATTTACCAAAATGAAATATTGGAGGATACTCTTGGGCAAGTTCTTTCAAACAATGATAAAAAACAAATTAGAATAGCAGAAACGGAAAAATACCCACACGTAACATTTTTCTTTAATGGAGGAAACGAAAAAATATTGAAAAATGAAAGAAGAATTATGTGTAATTCGCCAAAAGTTGCAACTTATGACTTAAAACCTGAGATGAGTGCTCATGAAATTGTAAGTGAAATTATTCCCGAGATTGATTCAGAGTCAGCTGACTTTATTTGTCTCAATTTTGCTAATCCAGATATGGTTGGTCACACTGGAAATTTTGATGCAGCTGTTAGAGCATGTGAAGTAGTTGATGACTGCATGGGTAGAGTAGTAAATAAGTGTATTGGTAATAATTACTCTGTAGTTATAATTGCAGATCATGGGAATAGTGATGTTATGATTAATGATGATGGTTCGGCAAATACAGCCCATACAACAAATCCTGTACCCATTATAGTCATAGATAATGAAATAAAAAAAGTTGATGACGGAATTTTGGCAGATGTAGCACCAACGATATTAAAACTACTAAATATCCCTAAACCTAAATTAATGACAGGAAAAATATTAATATGAAAAAATTTATAATCATACTCACAATTACTTTTTTTTCATGTGATAACATGAAAAAAAATACAACTAAAGATGTTGACTCAAATGACTTAGAATATGTTGATTTAATTGGTGAATTTTCAAGGAAAGACCTATCAAATGTTTTATATAGTTCTTGGTTTGATAAAAATTATGAAAACTACAACGTCGATAAAGAAACTGCAGATAAAATAAAGCAATATATAAGTACAGATTTAAAAATAAAAGTTATTATGGGGACTTGGTGCTCTGATAGCCGTGAAAATGTACCCTCATTTTTTAAGGTCTTAGATTATTTAAATGTCAATGAAAGAAATATTGATTTAATTGGTCTTGATCTGAATAAAGAGAATCCCAACAACGATGAAATAACATATAATATAATCAATGTTCCAACATTTATTTTTTATAAAAAGAGTGAGGAAATCAATAGAATTGTTGAAATAACCCTTGAATCATTTGAAAAGGACATTTTAAAGATTTTAGACGGATCCGGATACGAAAATGCCTATTATGGATTCTAAAAAGGTTATTTTAAAAAGTTTAGAAGAAATTACTTTACTATACAAAAGTGCCCAACTAGTATCAAAAACCTTGGGTATGCTTGCCAAAGAGATTAAACCTGGTGTTTCTACTTTATTTCTGGACAAAATTGCTGAAGAATTCATTAGAGACCATAATGGGATTCCTGGTTTTTTAGGTATGTATGATTTTCCCAATACACTGTGTGTTAGTACAAACCATGAGGTTGTTCATGGAATACCAAACAACAAATCTCTAAAAGATGGAGACATAGTATCAATTGATTGTGGAGTATTAATGAATAATTTTTATGGAGATCATGCATATACATTTGAGGTTGGTGAAGTAAGTGATGACATAAAGAGATTATTGAAAATTACTAAGGAGTCACTATACATTGGAATAGATAATTTTAGAATCGGAAATAGAGTCGGTGACATCAGTTACTCAGTACAAAAGCACAATGAATCACAAGGATATGGTGTTGTGAAAGAACTTGTTGGTCACGGACTGGGAAAGAACCTACATGAAAAACCAGAAGTTCCAAATTTTGGAAAGAGAGGAAGTGGAAAAAAATTTATGAATGGAATGGTACTAGCGATTGAACCAATGATCAACATGGGTACCGACCAGGTAATTCAATCCCCGGACGGATGGACTATTGAGACAAAAGACGGAATGCCAAGTGCACATTATGAGCATAATGTGGCTTTAGTTGATGGCAAACCCATACTATTATCGACTTTTGATTTTATTTATGAGACTTTAGGAATAAAATCTGATGAAGAAAAAAAATTTAAATGGAATGCAGAGGATAATTAAAATTATTTTAAATCTTTTTTCAAGAAAATTTCTAATCAAAATTAGCCTATTATTAAAACCTATTTTTGAACTAATTTTTAAAGGCAACAATTTTCGTGATCCAATCAATAATAAATCTTATTCATATTTTTTTCCTTATGGATATAATAAACTTAGAAAAAATGCCCTATCCCCTGGAACACTATCCTTAGAGAGACACCGACTTCTTTGGATTTTTCTCCAGGAGGAGACAAATTTTTTTAATCCAAATAATAAAATATTACATATCGCACCAGAACAATGTTTTTATAAAATTTTCAAAAAAAAATTTGATTCATATACTACTTGTGACCTTAATTCACCTTTGGCAGAAATTAAGGCTGATATTTGCAACCTTCCATTTAGAGAAAATGAATTTGACTATGTATTATGTAACCACGTTTTAGAGCATGTCTATGATGATGAAAAAGCAATGAGAGAAATATACAGAGTTCTTAAATTAAAGGGTAATGCTATACTGCAAGTTCCGATTAATGAAACATTGGAAAATACTATTGATGGAAGAGATACTAAGGATAAAAATTTAAGAAACAAACTTTTTGGTCAATATGATCATTTAAGAATTTATGGAAAAGATTACTACGATAAATTAATTAAAGTTGGTTTTAAAGTAGAAAAAATTTACCAAACGAAGAAGATGGATGAATCTTCAATTTTGAAATTCAGTTTAATTGAAGGTGAAATAATACCATTCTGTACGAAAATTTAATAAATAAATTTCTGAAAACCTTCAGAGATAAAACTTTTAAGCTCATCGTTATCATCTAAATAAATAATCATACTTTCAATATCATCATTTTCAAGTGTCAATTTTTGTGCATTGTCGAGGTTTCCAGCCATCATAGCAGTTGCAAAGGCATCCGAGACAAAGCAAGAGTAAGATATTACAGACACACTCAAAATATTCGTTTGTTCAAATTCTCCATTTATTGGATTAATAATATGAACATATTTTTTCCCTGTCACACTATCAATCCTAAAGTTTCTGTAGTTTCCTGATGTAGCAATTGCTGCATTTTGGAGTTTGATTCTTTTGTAAAAGTTGTCATCGGTTTTGTTCGGAATCGGGTTTTCTATTGCAATTGACCAAAACATATCCTTGGATTTGTTTTTACCAGAAGTTCTTATTTCCCCTCCAATATCAACCATAAAATCATAAATAGATTTGGAAATTAAAAATTCCGATATTACGTCAACAGCATAACCCTTAGCGATTGCATTAAAATCTAGCTTAGATTCATAATTTAGTTTTTTAACTTCTCCATCTATGATATCAATGTTATCAAAACCTATTGTGTTAAATATCATATTCAATGAATCTTTTGAAATTAGGTTATTATTTTTTAGCGGACCGAAGCCAGCATAATCAAGCAATTTTCCAACAGATGGATCGAAATAACCACCTGTTTTTTTATAGATTAATTTGGATTTTTTAAAAATATCCTCAAATAAATCATCAACAATAACCTTCTCATTACGGTTAACTTTAGATATAATTGATGATTGGATATACGTTGATAATGAATTATTAAAGTGATTAAAAATAGAATCAATTTCCTTTTCAATGATGTGGTTCCCTTCATCAAATTCAAAAAATTTTATTTGATAGTATGTACCAAAAGTTGAACCTTTTAAAAGTGTATAATTTGGCTCAAAGTCACACGAAATATTTAATAAAACAAAAAGGAAAAAGATTTTTTTTAGACTAGCCTCCAAAGTCATCAAATCTTATATTTTCAGGTGGAACTCCAAAATCAAGTGCCATTTTTTCAACTGCCAAGTTCATTAACGGAGGACCACAATAATACACTTCGATATCCTCAGGAGAATCATGAAAATTTAAGTAATTATCAATTACAGCCTGATGTATAAAACCAGTAAAACCATCACCTTCACCATCCAAACTATCTTTAACTTTCCAATTATCTTCTTCTAATGGCTCGGAAAGAGCAATGTAAAATTTAAAGTTGGGGAAATCCTTTTCTAAGGCTCTGAAATGATCAACATAAAATAATTCTCTTTTTGATCGACCACCATACCAAAAATTAACCTTTCTACCACTTTTAATAGTTCTGAATAATTGATACAAGTGAGACCTCATTGGAGCCATACCTGCACCTCCCCCAACATATAACATTTCAGCATCTGATTCGTTAATAAAGAACTCTCCATAAGGACCTGATATGGTGACTGTATCTCCTGGTTTTTTTGAAAAAATGTATGATGAGGCAACGCCAGGATTAACATCCATCCACTTATTGATTTTTCTGTCCCAAGGAGGTGTTGCTATTCTTACATTAAGCATAATTTCTTTTCCCTCCGCTGGATAAGATGCCATCGAATAAGCTCTCTCCACATCATCATCATTTTTCATTTTTAAATCCCATAATCCAAAGTTATCCCATTCTAATTTAAACTTTTCTGGGTCATCAGGATGTTCTTTAGGGTGTGATGTTATATCAATATCTTTATAATCTACTTCGCACTTAGGTATTTCAATTTGAATATATCCTCCAGCTTTATAATTCATTTCTTCTGGAAGTTCAACGACAAACTCTTTAATGAATGAAGCGACATTGTAATTTCTTACAACCTTAGCTTCGAACTTTTTTATTCCAAAAACTTCCTCAGGGACATGAATATTCATGTTTTCTTTAACCTTTACTTGACAACCAAGTCTCCATCCATCTTTTATTTCCTTCCTTGAAAAATGTGGTTTCTCAGTTGGTAATATTTCACCTCCTCCCTCATTAACAATACATTTACACTGTATACACGTACCACCACCTCCGCAAGCAGATGGCAGAAAAACTTTATTATCTCCTAAAGTGGATAGTAAAGTACTGCCTGAACTAACCTCAATTTCTTTTTCATCATTAATTAAAATCTTTACTGGTCCCGATGGTAACAACCTAGCTTTTACACCTAAAAGCATAGCAACTAAAAGGAAAATAATTACAATAAAAATTAATGTACTAATTAATATATATGTTGAAATATCCATTTTTTATAATTTAATTCCCATAAAACTCATGAATCCTAGAGCCATTAGACCTGTAATAATAAAAGTTATGCCCAGACCTTTTAGAGGGGCAGGGACATTTGAATATGCAATCTTTTCTCTAATGGCAGCAATTGCAACTATTGCTAAAAACCAACCTACACCTGATCCAAAACCATAAACTGCAGCCTCTGATATACCAGAAAAATCCTTAATCTGCATAAAAAGTGACCCACCTAGAATGGCACAATTCACAGCAATAAGTGGTAGGAAAATACCAAGAGATCCATAAAGAGCTGGCGAAAATTTTTCCACAATCATTTCAACTAATTGAACCATTGATGCAATGACTGCTATAAACATTATTAAACTTAGAAAACTTAAATCTAACTGAGCATATTCAGGACCAAGCCATGATAAAGCACCATCAACTAATAAATACTCATATATAAGATAATTTAAAGGTACTGTTATAGTTAATACAAAAATAACAGCAAGACCCATACCTACTCCATTTTTAAGAGTTTTGGAAATTGCTAAATATGAGCACATTCCTAGAAAATATGCAAAAACCATATTTTCTATAAAAATACTTTTGATAAATAAATTAGCGTAGTCTTCCCACATAGTTTTTGTTAACCTTTTTCAATTAATTTCTTATTAAACGATCTCTGAATCCAAATTATTATACCAACTGTAATTAAAGCCATTGGGGACAACAGCATTAACCCATTATTAACATACCATGATTCATATAAAAAGTCGGGTACAACTTGCATTCCCCACAAGTTTCCAGATCCGAGAAGTTCTCTAAAAAAAGCCACTAAAATTAGGATTATTCCATAACCAATGGCATTTCCAATTCCATCCAAGAATGATTTCCAAACTCCATTTCCAAGGGCAAAAGCTTCTAATCTACCCATAACAATACAGTTTGTGACGATTAAACCTATAAATATTGAAAGTTCTTTGCTAACATCATAAGCATATGCTTTTAAAAATTGATCAACAAGCGCAACCAAAGATGATATAACAACCAGAAATACAATAATTCTTATTCTATTTGGAATAAGATTCCTCAATATAGAAATAATAACATTACTGCAAGCCATTACAAAAATAACAGATGCGGTCATAACTACAGCAGGCTTTAATTGAACAGTAATCGCCAGGGCAGAGCATATTCCTAGAACTTGAACTGTTATTGGATTATTGTCATCAAGTGGGTCCGATAAAAGTTTCTTGTTTTTCTTTGAAAAAATACCCTCTGCTGAGTTTCTACCAATAAATAATAAGGATGGTCTTTTATTTTTTACTTTTTTCATCTCATTGAAACTTTTTCATTAATTATAGACAGATAAGGTAAATAATTATTAATTCTTTCATAAATCATCTCAGTAACTCCATCCCCCGTGATAGTGGAACCAGAGATTGCATCTACCTCATGATCTTCTTTATCAAGATTAGTTGGGTCATTATTACCTTTTAGCACTGTTATACCAACTAACTTACCATCACGATTAAATATTTTTTCATCTTTGAAGCTTTCTTTAAACCAATCTTTTGTTATTTCTGCTCCCAATCCTGCAGTTTCCCCTTTGTGATCGAAAGAAACACCATTAACTGTATTAAAATCTGACTTTAAGGATATGTAACCCCAAATTGCATCCCAAAGCCCAGTACCACGAAGTTCAATTATGTAATACTTTTCGGAGTTGATTTCAGCGACATACAAAGGAAAATGTTGATCTTCATAGTCTTTTTTTAGTTCTTTTGCCAAATTTAGATCTGAAAATGGGTTAATATTTTCATTAATTGATCCATCTATTTTTAACGCAAGTTCTTCTGTTATATACTTTTTGTATGACTCTTCTGCTTCATCTCTGGTAACATCAATACCAACAGTAGAAAGTATATTTTGCATTTTTTCATTTTTAACATTTTCATCCTGCATTGGCTTTAATGTTTGTGAGGTATATGCTAAAATGGATGCAATGCCAATTATCATAATTCCAACAAATAAAAAAGTGTATAAATTTGAATCTCTGTTCATTATGCGGTTTTTAATTGTGTTTTCAATCTATTTTCTCTTCTTTTTACGTTAGCTTCGATTACATAGTGGTCAATTGTAGGTGCAAAAACGTTCATTAGTAGAATTGCCAACATAACTCCCTCAGGATAGGCCGGATTAAAAACTCTAATTAAAATACATAAAACACCAACCAATATTCCATAAATCCATTTTCCTTTAACTGTTTGCGCAGCTGAAACTGGATCAGTAGCCATAAAAACAATACCAAAAGCAAAGCCACCAACAATTAGATGATTTTGCCAATCAAAACTCATTAACGCATTAGCTCCCCAAAGGTTGAAGAGAAAACCTGTTATGGCAGCACCTATAACACCACCTAACATAATTCGCCAACTACCGATGCCAGTATAAATAAGGATAAACGCACCAACTAATACCATTAGCGTAGATGTTTCAGCAATTGAACCAGGAATTGATCCAATAAACATTTCTAAAACACCAAACTGTTCAGGCGAATTACCTGCAGCCAACATACCAAGAATTGTTTCGCCAGAAACTCCATCAACATTTGAGGCTTCAGAAACCCAAACTTGATTACCAGACATGTAGGTTGGATATGCAAAAAAAGCAAATGCCCTAGCTGTTAATGCGGGATTTAAAATATTCATACCAGTACCTCCAAATGCTTCCTTTCCAATAACAACTGCGAATGCAACTGAAACGCCAACCATCCAAAGGGGAATATCAACTGGCATTATCATTGGAATTAGAAGCCCCGTAACCAAATAACCCTCATTAACTTGGTGACCTCTTAATATGGCAAACAAAAACTCTATTGATAAACCTACAATGTAAGAAACTGCAATCATTGGGACTATCTTGTAACAACCATGAAGAATGGCATCAAAGATGGTAAATGACTGAGATGTTTGAATCAGGTACTGATATCCAGTATTATAAATTCCATAAAACAAGGCTGGTAACAATGCTATTATTACTGTAATCATAACTCTTTTTAAATCAATTGCATCCCTAATGTGTGCACCTGTTTTTGATGTATGATTTGGTACAAATAAAAACGTTTCAAAAGCATCAAAGGCGGGGTAAAACTTTTCTAATTTTTGACCTTTTTCAAAGGGTTTTTTTAAATTATCTACTATACTTCTAATATTCATATCATTGTGTTTCTTTGTATAAGTAATCAAGACCCTCTCTTATTATTGTTTGAGCTTCAATTTTTGAGGATGATGAATAATCTATTAATCCAAAATCTTCAGGTGATACTTCGTAAATACCTAATTTTTCCATCTTCTCGATATCACCAATTAAACATTCCTTGATAAGTTGCATTGGATAAACATCCATAGGAAAAACGCTTTCCATTTCTCCAGTTGCAACAAAAGCTCTCTCTTCGCCATTCAAATTTGTATCGTAATCTTTTGGTTTACCATTAGTGAGCCAAGAGAAAGAAGTCTTATATATGCTTGGCACCTTATTATTTATAAAAGGTATCCAACCAAAAAGTTTATAATCATTTCCTTCTCTTAGAATTGATAAGTTATTATTATAAAAACCTAAAAAACCATCAGATTTTACAGTTTTTCCTGTTAAAACATCACCATTAATATATCTGTAGTCTGAACCTTTCTCTAAATTAACACTTGATAGAACCGATTTTATTTCTGCTCCAATAATTAACCTAAAATATTTTGGGTTCTTAACGGGGGGGGCCTGAAACAGCTACTGTTCGTGAAGGGTTAAATTCACCAGTCTTAAAAAATTGACCAATAATAGCAATATCCTCTGGATTTAGGACCCAAACAATATCACCTGAATTAATTGGATCAATATGATGAATTTGTACACCTACATTTCCACTAGGATGAGGCCCGTTGAAGAAGTTTATATTAAAGTCTGTTAATTCAGAAGCTAAATTTGTCTGTGAACTTTTGAGACCCAAAAATAAGTTTCCTGACACTAACTTTTTCAAAATGTTAAGTCCATATTTAAAATAGTCCATGCGATCATTTAAAATAAAATTATAATCAACTGACAGGGGCGCTGAATCAAAACATGAAATAAAAATTGATTTGGGGGCCTTTTCTGGATTTGCAATTATATCAAATGGTCTTTGTTTTATGAACGGCCAGCATCCTGAACTCAGTAAATATTTTGTAATAGTATCTGAATCTAATTTAGAAAGTGGTGGGATATTATTTTTTTTTGTGAAATCTTTATTATCACTTTCAACAATAATATTTAAAATTTTTCTTCTCTCTCCACGAACTATATCCTTAACATAACCTGACACATTGGAAACAAACTTTATTTCCTCATTTATTTTTGAGTGAAATAATGGCTGACCTCTTTTTACATAATCACCAACCTTGACTTGTAATTTGGGAATTAACAAGTGAAAGTCTTCTAAATTGTGGGCGTAAAATTTTGTTAAAGGAATTTTTTTTAATTCTTTTTCAGCAACACCTTTTATATTTATGGATAAACCTTTTTTGATAGTGATGTCTTGTGACATAAATCCATTAAATCTTTCAATTACAAAGTTATTAATTTAATAGCATTCAATAAAATAATTATCACTATTATTATATAGTTTTTTTTTTAAAAAAATGATTAGAAAAATTGTCACGACATTTTTGTTTTTTTTTATATCAAATCCCGTTTTTTCTCAGTTAAATAAGGTAAAAAGCATTAAACTAGAATCACTCAATCAAAAACAATCCACTATAATATTTGACAAAAACGATAATATCAACATAAGCTTTGATATTTTGGGTGAAAAAAAAAGCGATTATTACTTTACAATAACACATTGTGATTACAAATGGAATCCCTCGAAAATATCAAAATTTGAGTACATTGAGGGCTTTGATGACATTAGGATTAATGATTATTTTTTTTCCGACAACACATTCCAGTCTTACACAAATTTTAATTTTCAAATACCCAATCAAAACTTTAAAATTAAGCTTGATGGAAATTATTTAGTTAAGGTTTTTGATGATAATTATAATCTAATATTTGAAAGAAAAATTATTATAAAAAATAAAATCTTTAATGCATTAATTAACATCACCCGATCCAAGAAAATATCAGATTCTCCTTCCACTCAAAACATCCAAGTTTTATTTTCTAACACCGAAAATATTGTATTTAACAGTACAAGTGATTATAAATTAGTAGTAATTAAGAATAATGATTTTAGATCTAGTAAAACATTTTCTTCACCTAGACTACAAACCGGATCTAGATTAGTTTATGACAACATAGTTTTTAAAGGTGGTTCAGAATATTTATACTTTGACTCTAAAAATATTCTTTTAACTTCAAGTGAAATTAAACAAGTAAATTTTAAAAATATTTACAATACTGTATTGTATACGGATTTTGAGGAAAGTATTTATACCTTGAATCCTGATTTAAACGGAACCTTTATTATCAATGTAAATTGTTTGGAAAAAAAGATTTGTGCAGATTATTCGAATGTAAATTTTTTTCTAAAAACAGAAAAAAGTTATAATTCTGACATTTTTATAATTGGTGATTTTAATAATAATGAAATCTCAGAAAAATATAAATTAAGGAAATTAGATAAAAATTATTATGGTATTGAATTAATTCTAAAACAAGGACTTTACAATTACAAATATGTTACTGAAATAGGTGATGAATTTGAAGATTTGTCAAATTTTTGGCAGACAGAGAATAATTATAAGGCCATATTATATGAAAAAAAAATTACTGACAGGTACTATAAAATCATAGGGTTTGGAGAAAAAAATTCAAATAAAATTGTAAATTAGAATAATTAGTTTTTATGATAAAAAAAATTACCAACGTAAACAATATTAAGGGAATTAGAATTTCAGTTAAAACTAGTTTTAAAAAAAGTTTTTTCAAAAAAAACAAGTTATTTCACTCATTTCAATCCTCAATTACAATATATAATTTTGGTAAGTCTCAAATTCAGATTCTTTCAAATTACAAAAGTATTTTAGAATTATTTTTTAAAAAAAATACTCATTTAAGATTTTCAAAAAAACCTTTACTAAAACCTGGTGGAAAAATTAAAATTTATTTTAATCACCTGCTAAAATCAAGGGCAGCAATTATTAACGTATATTTTTCAATGATTAGTTTAAATAATTCTAAAATTTTTAAAGCCCATGTTCCGTCAATAAAATTAACCCATCCAGAAATTCTAAATTAATGGAAGAAATCAAGATATATAAAGCAAAAAACGAACCTGTACTTTCTTACTTGATAGGTTCAAAGGAGAGGCTAGATGTTGAATCGGCATATAGCGAAATGTTTAATTCAAAAGTTGATATTCCACTATACATTGGAAGTGAAAGGATACTTACAAATGAAAGAAAAAATATACTTCCTCCGCATGACCATAAAAATATTGTTGGTACATATAGTCTAGCAAATAAAAAACATGTTGAAGATGCTATTAAAAATATTTTAGAAGTTAAAGAGTCGTGGTCAACTATGCACTGGAAAAAAAGATCTGATATATTTTTAAAAGCCGCAGATCTAGTTTCTAAAGAATATAGAGCTAGAATAACAGCAGGAACCATGATTGGACAGTCCAAAAACATTTTTCAAGCTGAAATCGATGCTGCTTGTGAATTTGCTGATTTTTTAAGATTTAATGTTTCGTATCTAACAGAAATCTACAATGAACAACCAATTGATGGTCCAGGAAAAACCAATATTTTAGAATATAGACCATTAGAAGGCTTTGTTTATTCTGTCACTCCATTTAATTTTACAGCAATCGGTGGAAATTTGTGCGCCAGTGCTGCACTAATGGGTAATGTAGTTTTATGGAAACCTAGTGATAACCAAATGTATACTGCCAAAATTATTATGGACATTTTTGAAGAAGCTGGATTACCACATGGAGTGATAAATTTAGTTTCAGGAGATCCAGTTTTGATTTCTGAAATTGCACTGTCTCATCCAGAGTTTTCAGGTCTTCATTTCACTGGATCAACGCATGTTTTTAAAGAACTCTGGAAAAAAATTGGTAATAATATTTCTGTCTATCGAGATTATCCCAGGATAGTAGGTGAAACTGGGGGTAAAGATTTTATTTTTTGTCACCCAACTGCAAGAATTGATTCTGCAGCAACTGCAATTATAAGAGGAGGATTTGAATATCAAGGTCAAAAATGTTCTGCTGCATCAAGGATATACATTCCTAAATCAATCTCGGAGGAATTAATATCAAAAATTGTTGAAGAAACCAAAAAAATCAAAATGGGATCCCCAATCGACTTTAATAATTTTATGAATGCTGTAATTCATAAAGATGCATTTAATCGCATATCGAATTACATAAAATATGCAAAAGAAAGTAAAGATTGTGATGTGTTGTTTGGTGGAAAATGCGATGATTCTGTCGGATATTTTGTTGAACCTACAATTATATTAACTAAAAATCATCAATTTAAAACTTTGCAGGAAGAAATTTTTGGACCAGTTATTACCATATTTATTTATGATGATAATGAATGGAAAGAAATGCTCAACATTGTAGACTCTACATCAGAATATGCTTTAACAGGTGCATTTATTTCAGAAGACAAAAACAGTATCGATTATGCGACAAGAAAACTTATTTATAGTGCTGGCAATTTTTACATTAATGATAAATGCTCAGGTGCTGTTGTTGGACAACAACCTTTTGGTGGTTCAAGAGCATCTGGAACTGATGACAAAGCAGGTTCAAAGTTGAATTTGTTAAGATGGGTAAGTCCAAGACTTATTAGCACAACTCACAATCCACCTACAGAATTTAAATATGAGTATATGGATTAGGAACATGAACTATTTTTTTTTCATTAAAAAAATCTAAGTTTATTTCTTTAAATAATTCATGAGTATAATATTTTTTTACCATTTTAAACTCTTCCTCAATGGTACCACCTTTGTAAAAGATAAAACCATTTTCAAATTCGTTTTTATCATCTTTTAAAAATATATTTTCACACTGTTTAAAAATTTTTTGATAAGATGCAACAGATCTTGAAATAACAAAATCGTAACTAGAATTAAGATTGGTAACATTAATCCATTCAGTTTTTACATTTCTTAATTTTAGGGAATTTACAATATCTGAAACTGCAGCAATCTTTTTCCCAACCTTATCAATCAAATGAAAATTCACATGAGGAAAAATGATAGCAAGTGGTATTCCGGGCAGTCCTCCACCTGTACCCAAGTCTAAAATTTTTGTACCATTATTGAATTGAAAATAAAGAGACATCGACAATGAATGAACAATATGATTCATTTGAAAATTATCTATGTCTTTCCTTGAAATTAAATTTATTTTTTTATTCCAATCAAAAATTAATTTCTCAAAATGTATCAATAAATCATTTTGTTTTTTTGTCAGACTAAATAATTTGACTATGTCTAAATTCATTTTCTTACCAATCAATAACTAAAATACTCTATTTTAAATATCTTTGAAATGAAAACCTCTTTAATGAACAAATTTCTAACAGATAAGGTTAATAATTTGGCTGCATCAGCTACTCTAGCGATGGCTGCAAAAGCGAGGGAATTAAAAAGTAAAGGTATTGATATAATAGGTCTAAGTTTAGGAGAACCAGATTTTAACATTCCAGATTTTATAAAGCAAGCAGCTGTAAAAGCAATAAATGATAATTATAATTCCTACACTCCAGTTGATGGGTATTTAGATTTAAAAGAAGCTATTTCAAGAAAATTTTTGAGAGATAACAAATTAAGTTACTCTACAAATCAAATTGTTGTTTCGACAGGTGCTAAGCAATCTATTGCTAATGTTGTTGAAGCGATGATTAGCCCTGGTGATGAAGTTATTTTATTAGCTCCATTTTGGGTTAGTTATTCTGCAATGATTAAAATATGTGGTGGTGTTCCTGTCGTTGTAAAAAGTGATATTGGTTCTAACTTTAAGGTTACCGCATCTGAAATAGAATATCATATCACATCTAAAACTAAAATGATTATTATTAATTCTCCCAACAACCCCAGTGGTTCAGTATATAATGAGATTGAGTTGAGAGAAATTGGGAAAATGCTTGAAAACTATCCTGAAATTTTTATTTTATCAGATGAGATATATGAACATATTAATTATGGATTAGAGCATTTCAGTTTTGCATCAATTCGCGAAATGTACAATAGAACTATTACAGTCAACGGAGTTGCTAAAGCATTCGCAATGACCGGTTGGAGGATTGGATACTTAGGTGCTCCCGAATGGCTTGCAAAAGCTTGTGTAAAGCTTCAGGGTCAGTCAACTAGCGGAGCAAATTGTATTGCCCAAAAAGCTACAATTGCAGCTTTAGATGCAAATATTGATAGGATAAAATATATGATTGATGAATTCAGTCAACGAAAAAAGATGATTATTAATTTGCTGTCAAATATCAAGGGATTTAAATTAAATAATCCTGATGGAGCATTTTACATATTCCCTGATATCTCTTATTTTTTTGGCAAAACTATTAATGGTTTTGAAATTAAAAATTCAACTGACTTCTCTTTATTTCTTCTTGAGAAAGCCCACGTAGCGACAGTAACTGGTGAAGCTTTTGGTGCACCAAATAATATAAGAATTAGTTATGCAGCATCAAGGGAAAACATAAAAGAGGCTATTGATAGAATAAAAAGTGTTTTCTAGATTTTTTTCCAAAAATATGGAGTAAATATTATTAGGAATGTAAAAAGTTCCAACCTACCAACCAACATTAAAAATGAACACCAAATTTTTCCGAAAGATGTGAGGTCAGTATAAGTAAACGCAGGTCCAACTGAACCTAGAGCAGGTCCAACATTTCCAATTGAAGCAGCTGAACCCCCGATAGCTGAAACAAAATCTAGACCTTGAGAACTTAGAACACCAGCACCGATAATAAAAAGTAGTAAGTAAAGCATAAAAAATCCAAGGATATTAATTACAACTTCTTTTTTCACTACGTTATGGTTATATCGAAGTGGCAATACTGCATTTGGGTGCAGTGACTTTTTAAACTCTAAAAAACCATTTTTTATAAGAATTGAATGTCTAGAAATTTTAATTCCACCAGAAGTTGAACCAGACGATGCACCCAAAAACATTAATCCAAAAAATAATATGGTTAAAAAAGGTGTCCATCCAGCAAAATCCGAAGTAACAAAACCAGTTGTTGTAATTATTGCAACAATTTGAAAAAAAGCATGCCTAAAACTAGATTCAAGTTTTCCAAAAATTTCTGGGTGTTCAAATCTTGTTTGTTGTAAATCAACAAAATTATAAATACTAAATGATGTAATGAAAGCAAAAATCAATATGAATGATAAATACCATAAAAATTCTGTGTCAGAGAAAATCTTTTTAAAATTACCAATCAATGCAGAATAAATCAGAAGATAATTTGTTCCAGCTAAAATCATAAAGAATATCACTATGTATTGAATTGAGGGGATTGAATTCCAATATGCTAAACTATCATTTTTAGTAGAAAACCCCCCCGTCGCAATATTACTCATTGAATGATTCAATGCATCAAAAAAACTCATTCCAGCAATACTCAATGCTATTGTTTCGATAATTGTAAGACCAAAATAAATCAACCAAAGTCGTTTTGCTGTAGCACTAATTCTTGGGTGAATTTTATCTCCACTGATTCCTGATCCAGGTACTTCGGCTGAAAATAATTGCATACCACCGATTCCTAACAGAGGAAGAATTGCAATTGCCAAAACTATTATTCCCATTCCTCCAAGCCAATGAGTCATACTTCTCCAAAAAATAATACTCTTTGGAAGGGATTCAACATCATCTAAAATTGTTGAACCAGTTGCAGTATAACCAGACATCGTTTCAAAAAAAATATTTGAGAATGAACTTATTGAGTTGGTTAGATAGTAAGGTAACATTCCAGAGAAAATCATGGTTAACCAACCTATAGTTACAATTAAATAACCATCTCTTTTACTTAATTGTTTAAGATTATTTTTATTAAATAGCATTAAAATCAGACCTGACGTTATTAACAATATTGAAGAAATTGTTATTTGATTAGTTACACCATCCTCTAATATTAAACTAACAAAGGATGTTATTAACATAGCACTACCATTAAAAATTAGTAGTAAACCTATTATGTATAGTATTAGTTTAAAATTTAGTCTCATGACTAACGAAAGAGTTTTTCAACTTTATTAATTGCGCTGTATAAAGAACAAACTAAGATTTTATCACCTTTAAGTATTTTGAAATCTCCCAATGCGATCATTCCAACCCCATCTCTGATAACCCCACCGACGATTGAAGCTCTGGGGAAATCTAAATCTTTTATTTTTTTACCTTTCACTTTTGAGTCTTTTGAAATTAAAAACTCCAAAACTTCAGCATTCAAATTATTTAATTTATTTAACTCCAAAACATTTCCCTTCCTAATAAATCTAAAAATTTCATTGGCTGCCAAAAGTTTTTTATTAACAAGAGTATCTACTCCGATAGACTCTGAAAGCTCAAAATAATCTGTATTGTCAACGATAGCTATAGTTCTTTTGATATTTTTGGACTTAGCCATTAAACAAGACATAATATTTTTTTGTGAATCACCAGTAGTTGCAATGAATGCATCCATTTCCTCCAAACTCTCTTCACTTAACAAATCAACCCTTGTACCATCTATGTTAAGTACCAGTACACCTGGTAGTAAGTCAGCCAATTTTTCTGCTTTTGCCTTATCAGACTCAACTAATTTTACCTGTAATCCCTGCTGCCCCAATTCTTTTGCAACTTTAAAACCCACTCTTCCACCTCCTAAAATCATTATTTTTTCTATTTTACCTTTCTCAGTACCCATCAGTTTGTAAAGTTCATCTACACCATCATTACATGTAATAAAATAAACGTGGTCATCTGTCTTAAAAACCGTATTTCCTCTTGGTATAATGGCGTTTTGAGTTCCAGTTCTTTCAATCGCTATTGGCATAAATTTAATTCCAGGATAAACCATCGCTGCATCCATAACTGTTTTACCAACAAAAGGAGCATCTTTTTGTATTTTTGCACCCATCATTTTTAAAGCACCATCTTCAAAATCGTGACTATTTGTGAATCCTGACTCATTAACAAGTAACTTAACTTCTTCGGAGGCTAAATTTTCTGGTGATATCATTGCATCAATTCCTAATGATTCTAAATTAAAATCGTTCGAGTCTTCAATAAATTCAGCATTATTAATTCTGGCAATTGTTCTTTTAGCACCTAATTTTTTTGATAAAAAACATGTCAACAGATTTACAGATTCACTTGCAGTTACCCCGATAACCAAATCTGCATTAGAAACACCAGATTTTTTTAATGTGCTGGGAGATGAAGAATCCCCATCAATCACTTTAATATCAAGATAGTTCTCCCCATCTTTTAAACTGATTTCATTATTATCAATTAATGTAATATCGTGTGACTCAGAAGAAAGTAGTTTCGATAAATGCAATCCAACCTCACCTGCACCAGCAATAACAATTTTCATTATTATAAGTTTAATAACTCAAACAAATATACTTGATTTAGAGATTTAATTAAAAAATTATTTACTTCCTTTGTTTAGTAATCTTTTTACTGATATGGTTAAATATATTGTATTATATTTTATTCTTTTTTTACAATTCTCTAACTCCCAATTTACAAACCTACCGAGCTTTGATGAAAAAAAAATTAGATTTGGTTACTATATTGGTTTTAATCAATACGACTTTAAAATAAATTATAATGTAAATCCCGAATATTCAATAAAAATTAATAGAGGGACCGGAATTAATGTTGGTTTAATTGGTGAGTTAAAAATTAGAGACAATATTAGACTTAGTTTTGAACCGGGTTTGTATTCAAACAATAAAGAATTGATTTTTAACGAAAGGACTCAATTCACAAATTATAGTGATACAATTTGGAGTGTTAAATCAAATAATATTCACATGCCAATTTTGATTAAATACAGTTCGAAAAGAGTTGGTAACGTAAGACCCTATCTCAAAGGGGGTTTATCAACATCTTTAAATTTAGGAAATGTCGAAAATAATTTGGAAACCTATGGTATAGAAAATAATCACTTCAGGAAAGTCAATTTCTATTATGAGCTATCATTTGGCATTGATTTTTATTTAAGATATTTTAAATTTTCACCTTCTGTTAGGGGTGTTTTTTCATTAAAAAATGAGAAGAAGAATAACATCCCTGAAAATCCTTGGACTGGTTATGTTGATAAGTTTTTTACGCGAGCAATTTTTGTAAATTTTAGTTTTTATTAAATTCCATTAATCTTGCTTAAAAAAATCGCTACCGAAATTGACAAATTTAAACTATTTGGAGATGAATTGTGGTGAATATTTGGAATTGAAATGAAGTCATCAACCACTATTTTTATTTTTTCAGATAACCCATTTGACTCTGAACCAAAAACTAAAATTCCATCAAAATCTTGAAAGTCAAAATCAATTATAGATTTTCCATTCAATGATGCAGCATATATTTTTTTGTTTGTTTTTTTTATGAATTCAATAAGATCAGTATAAACAATGTTCACTTTAGACAAAGAGCCCATAGAAGATTGGACAACTTTACTGTTGTAGCAATCAACTGAATCTTTGCTACAAACTATCTGATCAACTCCAAACCAATGACATGTTCTCAGAATTGTACCCAAATTTCCTGGGTCTTTGATTCTATCAAATAGCATGTAAAAATTTCGGCTTTTTAAAATTTCATTTTTCTGATAAAAAATAGCAAAATGCTTATTAGGTTTTTTTAAAGAGGATAACTTACTAAGCTCAATATCACTAATCTTAATAACATTATCTAAATTAATTTCTGAGGGATGGGTAGAGTAGATTTCATATAGTTTGTAATTTGAGGTTAAAAACTCATCAATTGATTTTTTCCCCTCAACTATAAATAATTTTTTTTCTTTCCTATTTCTTTTTCGTTTAATTTGTCTAATGAGATTTATTTGATTTTTGGTAACCATTGAATTAGGTGTATTTTTGAATATAGATATGAAATTAAATTTTTTTCAAATAATAATCATTTTTTTTCTAGTCATATTTTTTGGCGCATGCTCAATTACCAAAAATTTAGATGACAACGATTATATTCTTGAAAAAAATAGGGTATCAATTAATAATAAACTTATTCAAAGTGATTCGCTAAACAGGTTGATTGTACAAGAGAAAAACAATAAGTTTTTTGGTATTCCTGTTCAATCGATAATCTACCAATCAGCAAAAAAAAATTCAGACAGTATATTTAATGATTGGGAACAAAATGACAAAAACAGAAAAGGATTAAAAAAATTTTTATCCGAAAAACAATTTTTACAACTTAAAAACTATTATAGGAGTTGGAATCAGTGGAAATTAAAAAACGGAGAGCCCATTGCTTTAATAGATTCGTTAAAAATCAATCAAAGCTTAATAAACTTTAAATCCTATTTCCAAAATATTGGATACTTGGAAAATGAAGTGGAGTTTGATTTATCAAAAGATAATTTGAAAGAAAAATATGCTTCCATTAATTACAAAATCGAAACTGGCCCTCAATACTACATTGGTGATGTTAAATTATTATCAAAATCAAAAATTATAGATTCTATATACAATATCTACTTAAAAAAATCATTTTTGAAAAAAAATGAAATATTTAAAACATCTAATTTTCAAAGAGAGAGAGATAGAATAAATAGTTTAATGAAAAATAATGGAATTTATAATTTCCAAATCAATTCAGTTTTTTTTGATGTTGAAATTGACTCGACAAGGGACGTATACTCGCTTCCTGTTAAGATTATCATTGAAGGAGATGATTACAGAAAACATAACATAAAAGAAATAAAAATAATAAATGTCAAAAACAGTGAAGAATTCTCTGGGAAAAGCTTTTTAACTAATCAAATTGAATTTGGTTTGAATGAATCTTTCAACGACTCATTAAGGTCTAAGACTATTCAAAACTTAAACAATTTAGATTTATTCTCATTTCCTTCTATTGCCTATGAGTACATAAATGAATCAGATAATGAACTATCTGCCAACATTTTTCTAAATCCTAAGAAAAAGTATGGATTAGGTTTTGGGTTTGATATAAAACAGTCAGATATTGAGGATATAGGAGTTTCATTTGAAAATAGGTTTAAATCCAGGAATATTTTTAAAAATGGAGAAAACTTAGAATTATCAGCAGTCGGATCCATTGGTAAATCCAACGATATAACAATATCGCAAGTTTATTTTGATGCAACACTTAAACTACCTAAATTCATTTTTTTAAAGAATTTAACCAAAAAATTTGGGTCAGACAGCAAGTCCTTTATAAGTCTTGGATCTACCAACCAAAAAAATATTGGTTTAGATAGAACCAGCTTTAGATTTAATCTAGACTATGCATGGGAAAACAAAAATAGTTTTTTTAATTTTTCTTTATCAGATGTAGAATTAATAAACAATAGAAACATCGATAATTATTTCAACATATATACCAACTCATATAATCAACTAAATAAAATAGCACAAAATAATAGTTCAGATCCTAAATACTTTACCCAGGGTAACTTATCAATTCCTGGTGGTGTAAATAGTTTTATAAAAGACGTAATTGATGGTTCTATCGATATAAACGAACTTAACGATATTGAAAGTGTTCAATATATTGAAAACAGAAGGAATCGATTGACAAGTAATAACCTAATAATCGGGTCTACCTTCACAGTTTCAAACAATTATGACAATAAGTATGATAAAAATAATTTCAAACAATGGAGATTTAAAATAAAAACTGCTGGTAATTTAACCAGCCTTTTGGTTAAAAAGGATTCAGATGGATTTAAAAGAATATCTGACCTAGAATTTTCCCAATTCATTAAAACTGAATTTAGTTTCATAAAGCACTGGAATATCTCTGATAATTCACTATTCGCATTCAGATATTTTTCAGGAATTGCAATTCCTTTTGGAAATTCCAGAAACATCCCTTTTTCTGAATCATTTTTTGGTGGTGGATCAAATGATAACCGTGCGTGGCAAGTATACCGCTTAGGTCCAGGAAGCAGTGGTGCTTCTAATGAATTTAATGAGGCTAATTTCAAATTGGCTTTAAATTTCGAATACAGGTTTAATATTTTGGGCCGATTCAATGGGGCAATATTTACTGATTTTGGAAATATTTGGAATGTTCTTGATGATAATGAAGATAAAAAAAGAACTTTCGAAAGCTTTAAAGATTTAAATGAAATTGCAATTGGGTCAGGATTTGGGTTGAGGTACGATTCAAGTTTATTTATTTTTAGATTGGATATGGGTCTAAAAACTTATAATCCATCTTTAGAAAAAAATAGACGTTGGTTAAAAGATTTTACACTAAAAAAAGCTGTTTTTAACATTGGATTAAATTATCCTTTTTAACTTACGTATTTCTTACTACTTTAGCTTTGCGTATGGCTGTGGTAACAGGAAATGATGTTCAAAAACTATTTGATTTAGCAAAGAAAAAAAGTTTTGCTATTCCCGCTGTCAATGTTGTTGGTTCGAATTCAATTAATGCTACACTTGAAACCGCAAAAAAACTTAATTCGCCTGTAATAATTCAATTTTCTAATGGAGGTGCGCTATTCAATGCAGGAAAAAGTCTTAGTAACGAAAATCAAAAAGCCGCTATTGCGGGTGCTGTTTCAGGTGCTAAGCATGTACACCAAATGAGTAAACTTTACGGGACCAAAGTCATATTACACACAGATCATGCGGCAAGAAAACTTTTACCATGGATTGATGGAATAATGATTGAAAATGAAAAGAACTTCAAAAATCATGGTTATCCGTTATTTAGTTCGCATATGATAGATCTTTCAGAGGAAGACATTGAAAAAAATATTGGCACTTGTGAACTATACCTTAAAAGAATGTCAAAAATCGGCATAACTCTTGAGATAGAACTAGGGGTTACAGGTGGAGAAGAAGATGGAGTTGATAACACTGATATTGATAGTTCTAAATTATACACTCAGCCTGAAGAGGTAGCATATGCATATGAAAGATTAATTAAAATAAGTGACAAATTTACAATTGCAGCTGCTTTCGGGAATGTACATGGTGTTTATCGCCCCGGAAATGTTAAACTAACCCCAAAAATTTTGAAAAATTCACAAAAATATATTTCTGAAAAATTTAATGTACCCAACAACACAATAAATTTTGTCTTTCATGGAGGGTCTGGTTCAACTGTTGATGAAATTCGTGAAGCAATCTCATATGGTGCTGTTAAAATGAATATTGATACAGACATGCAATACGCATTTATGTCTGGTGCTAGGGAATATTTTTATAATAATATAGAATATCTTAAATCTCAAATAGGAAACCCAGATGGTGATGATATTCCAAATAAAAAATATTATGATCCAAGAGTTTGGCTCAGAAAATCTGAAGAAGCTTTTGTTAAAAGGCTTGAAAAGGCCTTTCAAGATTTGAATAACATTAACACTCTTTAAATGGCTTGGTTTCGAAGGAAGTTAAAAGGCATCAGGACAGAAACTAAAGAAAAGAAGGATACACCTGAAGGATTATGGCACAAGACTCCCTCTGGAAATATTGTTGATAATGATGAGTTAGTTAAAAATAATTTTGTCTCCCCAGCTGATAATTTCCACCTAAGAATTGGTTCAGATGAATACTTCAAAATCATTTTTGATGATGATTATGAGGTGCTTTTTGATAATCTTAAAAGTACTGACCCCTTAGATTTTACTGACTCAAAAAGCTATAAAGATAGAATTAAGCATGCCCAAATTAAAAGTGGTCTAAATGAAGCTATTAAGGTAGGATATGGAAAATCCTGTTCAAAAAATCTAACTATTGCAGCAATGGATTTTAAATATATTGGCGGTTCAATGGGCTCAGTTGTCGGGGAAAAAATTTCCAGAGCGGTGGATCATTCAATAAAAAATAAAAGTCCGCTACTAATAATTTCAAAATCAGGTGGTGCAAGGATGATGGAGGGTGCCATATCTTTGATGCAAATGGCAAAAACCTCTGCAAAATTAACTCAATTATCAGATAAAAAAATTCCATACATTTCACTATGTACTGATCCAACAACAGGCGGAACAACCGCTTCTTTTGCCATGTTGGGGGATATAATTATCTCTGAACCTGGTGCACTAATTGGTTTTGCCGGACCAAGAGTTGTTAAAGATACAACTGGGCAAGATCTACCATCAGGATTTCAAAGTTCAGAGTTTTTACTAGAGCATGGATTTATAGATTTTATATCCCATAGAAATGATCTAAAATTTAAGATAAATTTTTTTATTGATTTAATTCAAAATAAACCATTAAGAAATTATAATCATAACTAAAAAAAAATTTTATATTTGCCCCACAATTTGAACGATGTATTTATCAAAGAAAATAAAAGAGGGAATTTTTAAAGACAATGGTAAGTCTGAGAAAGATTCAGGATCGATTGAAGGTCAAGTTGCTCTTTTTACAACCAGAATTAACCACCTTACAGGTCATTTAAAGAAAAATAAAAAAGATTTCAATACAGAAAGAGCACTTTTAAAAATGGTTGGTAAACGTAAAAGCCTTTTAAATTATTTGAAAAATAATAACATCGAAAGATACAGAGCAATTATCAAAAAACTAAGCCTAAGAAAGTAATATAATAATACAGGTTTTCATTGGTTCTACTCTCACAACAAATAATTAATGAAAACAAATGAAATACAAAGTACATAAGAAAGACATTAATCTGCCCGATGGTAGAAAAATCACAATTGAAACAGGTAAACTAGCAAAACAGGCAGATGGATCTGCTGTTATCCAAATGGGTAATGCTATGCTTTTAGCAACTGTTGTATCATCTAGAACGAAAAGTCCTGTTGACTTTCTGCCTCTTACAGTAGATTATAGAGAAAAATTTGCTGCAGCTGGTAAGTTTCCTGGTGGTTTTTTCAAGAGAGAAGCTAGACCCTCAAATGAAGAAATTTTAACAATGAGACTTGTGGATAGAGTTTTGCGACCACTGTTTCCAAAAGATTATCACTACGAAACACAGGTGATGATTCAATTAATGTCTCACGATGAGGACGTCATGCCTGATTCATTAGCAGGACTTGCTGCATCTACTGTAATTCAACTATCAGATATTCCATTTGAATATCCAATATCAGAGGTTAGAGTAGCCAGAATTAATGGTGAGTTCGTCATCAATCCAAGCAAATCTCAATTGAAAGAGTCTGACATTGATATTATGGTTGGTGCCAGTTATGATTCAGTTTCGATGGTTGAGGGTGAGTTTAATGAAATTTCTGAAGAAGAAATGACTAATGCAATAAAATTTGGACACGAGGCAATTAAAACTCAAATTGAAGTCCAGAATGATTTGGTAAATGAAATTGGGAAAAAAGATACAAGAGATTATGACTCGGGATTGGAAGATGAGGATTTATTAAAAAGTATTAAGGAAAAATGTTATCAAGATTGTTATGATATTGCAAAAAAAGGACTTACAAAGAAAGAAAGATCTCAAGAGTTTTCTGCCTTGAAAGAAAAGTTACTTGAATCGTTCAGCGAAGAACATATTGAAGAAAATGGTAATTTAATATCGAGTTATTTTTCTAAAGTGGAAAAAGATGCTGTTAGAGAATTAGTATTGAGTGAAGGTATTAGATTAGATGGTAGAAAAACGGATGATATTAGACCCATTTGGTGTGAAGTTAACTACTTACCATCAACTCATGGTTCATCAATATTTACGAGAGGCGAAACACAAGCTTTAGCAACCGTTACACTAGGTACGTCGAGGGACGCTAATATCATTGATTCACCGACAAATCAAGGTGAGGAAAATTTCTACCTACATTATAACTTTCCGCCCTTTTCAACTGGTGAAGCTAGACCACTTAGAGGAACTTCAAGACGTGAAGTAGGTCATGGGAATTTGGCTCAAAGAGCTTTATCAAAAGTTTTCCCTGTTGATTGTCCTTATACAGTCAGAGTTGTTTCTGAGGTTTTGGAATCTAACGGATCTTCCTCTATGGCTACAGTTTGTTCTGGGACAATGGCACTGATGGATGCTGGAGTTAAAATTAGTAAACCTGTCTCAGGTATTGCTATGGGATTGATTTCAGATGGAAAAAGATATTCAGTACTTTCTGACATTCTTGGGGATGAAGATCATCTTGGCGATATGGATTTCAAAGTTACAGGAACTGAAGATGGAATTACAGCATGTCAAATGGATATTAAAATTAAAGGACTATCCTACGAAATACTAGAAAAAGCATTAGGTCAGGCAAAAGAAGGGAGGCTAAAAATTCTTAAAGAAATGACCAGTACTATTGAAACCCCGGCTGAAACTGTCAAAGAACATGCACCTAAAATGGTTAAAGTAGAAATTGATGGAAGTTTTATTGGCGCTGTTATTGGTCCTGGTGGTAAGGTTATTCAAGAGATGCAAAAAGAAACAGGTACAACTATAGTTATTGAGGAGGAGGATGAAAAAGGAGTAATTGAAATTTTAGGAACAGATCAAAACATGATTGACTCTGTAATTCAAAAAATTGAAGACATTACATTTAAACCAGAAGTTGGTAATACTTACAACGTTAAAGTAATTAAGATTTTAGATTTTGGAGCTGTCGTTGAATTTAGACCTGGAAAAGAAGTTTTACTTCATGTTTCAGAAATTGATTGGAAACGTGTTGAAAAGGTTGAGGATTACCTTAAAATTGGAGACAAAATTGATGTTAAATACATGGGTATTGACCCACGAACAAAAAAACAAAAAGTCTCAAGAAAAGTTTTAATAGAAAAAAAAGAAAAAAAATAATCTTTTTTGAAACCTTTTTTAATTTTTACCGTATAATCATATAAAGTAGAATAGTGAGACAATTAAAAATTACAAAACAAGTTACTAATAGAGAAACGGCTTCTCTTGACAAATACCTTCAAGAAATTGGGAAAGTTGATTTAATTACAGCTGAGGAAGAGGTCGAATTAGCACAAAGAATAAAGGCTGGTGATGAATTTGCTTTAGACAAGTTAACAAAAGCGAATCTAAGATTCGTTGTCTCGGTTGCAAAACAATATCAAAATCAAGGTCTAACATTACCAGATTTGATTAATGAAGGTAATTTGGGTTTAATTAAGGCTGCAAAAAGGTTTGATGAGACTAGAGGGTTTAAATTTATCTCATATGCAGTTTGGTGGATTAGACAATCTATTCTACAAGCACTAGCCGAGCAATCAAGAATTGTTAGGTTACCTCTCAATAAAATTGGATCAATTAACAAAATTAATAAAATGTATGCTTTCCTTGAGCAAGCAAATGAAAGAGTACCATCTGCTGAAGAAATTGCTAAGGAATTAGATATGACCGTCTCGGATGTTAAAGAATCAATGAAGAATTCTGGTAGACATGTTTCTATGGATGCACCGCTTGTTGAAGGAGAAGATTCAAATCTTTATGATGTACTGAAAAGTGGTGAGTCTCCTAATCCAGATAAAAAGTTACTACACGAGTCTTTGAAAACTGAGATTGAAAGATCTTTAGAAACTCTGACACCAAGGGAAGCTGACGTCGTAAGATTATATTTTGGTTTGGGTGATCAACATGCTATGACCTTGGAAGAAATTGGTGAAACATTTGACCTGACTAGAGAAAGAGTTAGACAAATTAAAGAGAAGGCTATTAGAAGACTTAAACATACATCAAGAAGTAAAATTCTTAAAACATATT
>CACKBA010000015.1 GCA_902598295.1 uncultured Bacteroidota bacterium | reverse complement strand
TGTAATGGGTTTGTTGAATCATCTAAAAGTTGATTCAAGTAATGTAGATGAGAAAATTTATGTATACT
Source organism: uncultured Bacteroidota bacterium (assembly GCA_902598295.1). GTDB lineage: Bacteria > Bacteroidota > Bacteroidia > Flavobacteriales > Flavobacteriaceae > Eutrophosalina. Next base: position 29,866 of record CACKBA010000015.1, on the reverse strand, counting down.
CATCAGAGAAGTATTGCCTTTTAAAGATTAAAAACAAAAAATTGGTTTTTAAAAAAGAAGACAGTCACATTCTATCAGGTAGAATAATTTCATATTTGACATCTGACCTTCATAAAATTAAATATACAATGTGGGCAGGTTTTTTACATGGAACAACGGTTTCAAGAAATAATGAAGGTGCTATCATCATGGGAAAATCAGGAAGCGGTAAAACCATTTCATCAATAGTTTTATTAAATAATGGGTTTGATTTAGTTTGTGATGATATGTCACCACTTACAAGGGATGGTAAAATTGGATATTTCCCCAATGCCATGTCAGTAAAATCTAGTGGTTATAAAAAGATTGATCAACTACTAAATCAAAACTTCCACATTTGTGAAACAATAGGTCCAAAAGGACCCACCAAATATGTTTATCCTAAAAATAATGATTTGAAGTCGAAACAAGTATCATGTCAAAAAATCATCAAGATTAAATTTAAAAAGAATTCAAATATTAAAATCCGTGAAATCGAGAATAAGGATTTATTAATACATTTTTTGGATGATTCATTTGTTAATATGAATAATTCGGCAGCAAAATCATTTATGAATTGGTTTTTAAATTGTCACTGCGTTGAAATCACTTATTCTAAAGATGGTCAACTTGTGAATGCAATTAAATCCATGCTCTAGAAGACTGAAATTAGAAACTTACAATTCTGGTAATCATATAACCCATCATGTACCCAATTTGTTCATAGGATTTAGAAATCATTTCTGAGGACTCGTAATCACCAGGATAAGTAGCAACAGTAATAACATAACTGTGTCCATCTCTGTAAACCACAGCTTGACCTATTAAAAAATCATTTTCACCTACTTGAAGACAAATTGAATACTCTTTTCCACTCAATTCAACTTTTTCAGTATACAAATATTCTGTAGTTCGTGTCCCTTTTTTACATTCCTCTACATAGGAATCTTGTGACATAAATGTATTAATAGACATAACATTAATCACATCGTTTCCCTTATTCCAAGTAAACTCACCAGATTTTTCAAAACCTCGGGGTCCGTTTAAAGTAATTCCATTTAATGTTTGTGATTGTCCAGATAAAAGTAAAGGGATTAGTAATAATATTAGGGTTAATTTTTTCATTTTTATATGTTTCGATCTCTTCATTTAGTTCCAGTTTTTCCGATACAATTTCAGTGTTTTTGTAATTAGCTTTTCTTTGAATATAAATTTTCATTTGAATCTTTTCACAAATACAAATTAAGTAAAAGTTTAGGTTAATTTACAGTAACCTCATAACAATTACATCCACAGGGGATACTGGGGTCTTGTACAGGTTTGGAAACAGTTATTGTTTTGCTATTATCAAAAGTCATAACACTATCAAAATCACCATCAATTCTAGGAGTTGCAACACATCTCCAACCAACAGAGACAGTAAAATTATCATTTCCATCTGGTGTTCCTATTGTATTCCAACGAACATCTGAAAGGTCAAAAGTTCTGGATTGACCATTGGTTATTACAATGTCTCTCCATTCAGTTCCAGACAATGTTACCCACTCAATATTTATAGAAGGATTTTGATTATCAATAGTCAAGGTCATAGATAATGGTAGATTATCACTTGAACAAGAAAACATAAGTGCAACAAATAATAATAAGGTCAGTTTTTTCACAAACACAAATTAAGGAAAAGTTTTTAGATGTGTATTTTATTGACAAAATTGAAAAAACTCCAAATAAGTTCAAAATAAGTTCAAAATCAATGTCTTGAACTATCAAAAAACGAGTGTAAAAAAGTGGTGTTTTATATCTGTTGAGCCAATGCCGAGAGTTGAACTCGGGACCTTTTCCTTACCAAGGAAACGCTCTACCCCTGAGCTACATCGGCTTTAATAGAGCGGAAGACCGGGTTCGAACCGGCGACATTCAGCTTGGAAGGCTGACGCTCTACCAACTGAGCTACTTCCGCTTGATAGAGTGTTGTGGGGAGAGCAGGATTCGAACCTGCGAAGGTATAAACCAACAGATTTACAGTCTGTCCTCGTTGGCCGCTTGAGTATCTCCCCTAAAGAGCCGATGGAGGGACTCGAACCCACGACCTGCTGATTACAAATCAGCTGCTCTAGCCAGCTGAGCTACATCGGCGATTTAGGAATGCAAATGTATATAATTTAATCGAAAAAATTTAACTTTATTCTTTTGTTAATTTTGTTGCACTTTTCTGTAAAATATCGATATGCCTAAAAAAAAATTTCAAAATGATGCTGTATTCTTAAATCAAATTCCTGAATTTGAAAATGTAGAAACAACCAAACTAGAAAAGAACTATTTGAAAGTTATTTATACAAACCTCTTCATCTCTTTTTCTTTAGTCTCAATAATACTAATCATAACAGTAGCAAATCTAGAATTATACAATACTGGGACTATTTTTGAAATTAGTTTAGGATTATATTTCTTGTTTTGGCTATTAATTATTATCTATTATATAATGAGTTTCAAGAGAAGAAGTTACAGATTTAGAGATCACGATGTAATTTATAAATATGGAGTGATTTACCACACCAATGTATTGATCCCCTTTAATCGAATCCAACATATCGCCCTTCATCAAGGACTTTTTTCTAGAATGTATGGTTTGGCTTCACTTCAATTTTATACCGCTGGAGGAGCAACTACCGATATCAATATAAAAGGTTTAAAACTTGAAACAGCTCAAAAATTCAAAACTTTTGTTTCAGAAAAAATTGAAAAAATTGACAAAAGGTGAAGAAAGAAATAGTAGATAAATATTCAGTTTTTAGAAAACAGTCAAAAGTTGGAGCTTTGGTTTTTTTGTTCGACTCAATTAGAAAAAATGCTGTAAACTTCCTATTTATTCTTGTTCCTACTGGTTTTGATTTATTAGTCTTTGTTATTGTATCGCTAGTATTTATATTCATTTTATCTATTTATGCTTATATCCAGTACTATTATTTTGAGTATAGTTTTGACTTTGAAAAATCTGAATTCTTAGTTAAAAAAGGGTGGTTAAAGAAAACAAAATTATCAGTACCATTTGAAAAAATTCAGCAGGTAAATATAAATCAGAATATAATTCATAAGATTTTTAGCTTGCATGAAATTCAAATGGATACTGCAGGATCAAAAGATACTGAAGTTGATATTAAAGCAGTTTCAAGGGAAATTGCTGAAGATTTTAAAGAAATTTCAGAGACAATTAAAAAAAGAATTTCAAAATCTTTTGATAAAAATATAGATATTAAAACATCAGAAGAATCGTTAGAAATTGATCTAATAACACTAGTTAAAACAGGGTTGACATCAAGATATTTTGAGACACTTGGAGCAATAATCGCTTTATTTTTTGCTGGGGTTGCCATGTTGAATGATTTAGAAATTGATTATGCACCCGTAATTGTTGATTTGTATTATGAGACTGATTTTAATTTGTTTGCAGTTTCTATTGTGATATTCGTTGCAATATATATAGTATTGATGGTCAATCTTTGTCTTACATTGATTAAATATTATGGTTATAAGGCTTTTAAAAAATTGCAGAATATGGAGGTGAAATATGGTTTGATTCAAACAAAATCAATTCTTCTATCTCCAATCAAAGTACAAGAATTTCGTTCCACACAAAACTGGATTCAAAAAAGGATTAATCTAAGAAACGTAAGAATTAGTCAAGCGTCAAGTATGAATGTTGCTGCGCCAAACAGACGAAATATTGTGGATGTCCCAGGATGTTCAAATGAACAAATGGATAAATTATTTGATATCATATATGAAAATAAAATTAATGATGAGATTGTCGTCAGACCCAGTATTCGAAAATTTCTGATTAACCTTTCTTTTTTTACAATTCTTCCAACAATTATATTTATTATTTTACATAAGAACGTTGATTTTTTGAATAATACTTATTTTTTAAATTTCTCTGTATTTTATTTTATCCTATCATCATTTTCGGCATGGAGATTTTACAGAAATAGTATGCTTTTTTACTCAAAAAATTTCATCAGAATTCAATCTGGTTTTTGGGATATTAAAACCAAAACAATCGAAAATTATAAAATTCAATCTGTAATGCTTTACCAAGCTTTTTGGCACAAGAAATTTAATTTAGGTAGTATCATATTGCTAACAGCTGGTGGTATGTCATACATAACAACATGTAATTATGACATATTAAAAAAAATCACAAATAATGTGATGTACAATGTTGAGACATCCAAAAAAAGGTGGATGTAATTAAATTTCCCGGGGATGACTTTTTTTATAATCACTAATTATCTTTGGCATCTGAATCTTCGTATATATTTGAGTTGAAGACAAAGAACTGTGACCAAGAATTTCCTTAATAGAGTTAATGTCAGCTCCATTATTTAAAAGATGTGTGGCAAAAGTGTGTCTGAGAACATGAGGACTGAGTTTAACTTTTGTAGAAACTTTTCTAAAGTATCTATTTATAATTCTGTAAACTGTAGATTTACTTATCATACCACCATCTTTGGAGGGAAAAAGATATTTGGAAGTATTATTTATTAAGTATTTTTCAATTGAATTTTGAAGTGTTGGAAGTATTGGTACCAGTCTCTCTTTATTTCTTTTTCCTTTCACTTTTATTAACTTATTTTCAAAATTTATATCTGAAACTAAAAGATTAATTAATTCATCTCTTCGAATTCCTGTTGAATATAACAGTTCAATAACCAACTGATCTCTTTTATTAATTCCATGATTTGAAAAATTTTGAAAAATTTCTTCAATTTCTTTCTCAGAAAAAGGTTCTACTATTTTTGCCTTTGTCTTTAAATTTCTATGAACTTTTAATGGGGATTTACTAATGGTACCTGTTCTAATCAAAAAGTTGAAATATGATTTTAGAGAGGATGTTTTTCTGTTTATTGTAACAGGTGCTATATTTTTTTCGGACAATTCAACAATCCACTGTCTAATGAATGAGTAGTTTAACTCATTATCTATTTTTACACTATTTTTTTTTAAAAACCTTAAAAAACCTTTAATATCGTTTTTATAAGATTCCAAGGTATGAGTAGAGTATTTTTTTTCAAAACTCAAATAATCCAAAAACTTGTCTAGATACATAAACAACTAGGTGTATCTAACAAAAATAATGATAATAAATTTTTATTGGTTTGCTATATCCTTTAGTCTTTGAACATGAGCCGCTTTAATAAGTTTGTCACGATGTCTAACGGAGGGTTTGATATATGCTTGTCTTTCCCTTAAAGACTTTAATTTACCTGTACGGTCAAACTTTCTTTTGAACCTCTTTAGAGCTTTATCGATACTTTCTCCTTCTTTTACAGGTATGATTAACATATGATTTATTGTTTAGCGGAGCAAATATAACATTTATGGAGAAATATTAAATTTATTTGGATAAAATTTTTCTAGAGATAACTAACTTTTGAATTTCACTTGTACCTTCTCCTATAGTACATAATTTAGAGTCCCTCAAAAACTTTTCTACAGGAAAATCTTTTATGTAACCATAACCTCCAAAAATTTGAACAGAATCATTTGCAACCTTTACACAAAGTTCTGACGAATGAAGCTTACACATTGCACTTAACTTGGTCACTGGTTCAGAATTCGTAATTGCGTCACAAGCTTTCTCGGTCAAAAGTTCTGAGGCTTGTATTTCTGTTGCCATTTCAGCTAATTTGAATGATATTGCTTGAAATGAACTAATAGATTTACCAAATTGTACTCTTTCTTGTGAATATTTTAGAGCTGCTTTGTAAGCGCCATTTGCAATTCCTAAAGATAGGGCAGCAATAGAAATTCTTCCACCATCTAAAATCTTCATTGATTGTTTGAATCCATCTCCAACCTCTCCCAACCTGTTAGAATCATCAATTATACAGTCTGAAAAAATCATCTCGGCTGTTTCTGAAGCTCTCATACCTAATTTATTTTCCTTTTTACCTGACGTTAGACCGATATTTCCTCTTTCAATAATAAAAGCTGTAGAATTATTTTTCTCACCAACAGGTCCTGTTCTAAAGATAGCAACAGCAAGATCTCCTGATTTTCCATGAGTAATAAAATTTTTAGTACCATTTAAAATCCATTTATTTCCTTTTTTTACAGCTGTTGATGCCATTTTGCCAGAATCCGATCCTGTATTGGGTTCCGTTAATGCCCAGGCACCAATCATTTTACCGGAAGCAAGCAATTTTAAGTATTTGTTATGTTGCTCACTTGAACCAAACTTAAATATATGGTTAGTACACAAGGAGTTATGAGCAGCTATTGATAGTCCGATTGACGGATCTATCCTAGAAATCTCATCAATGATAGCTACATATTCATGATATCCGAGTCCTGAGCCTCCTAATTCCTCTGGTATTAAAATACCCATGAAACCATACTCACCAGCTTTTTGTAAAACCTCTTTAGGAAAATGTTGACTTTCATCCCAATCCATCACGTATGGCTTAATATATTGCAATGCAAAGTCTCTTGCACTTTCACGAATTAAACTAATTGAACTTTGACTTCTTGTTTTAGTACTAATACTCATATCACAGGTTTTACAAATTGAATGCCAAATTAAACTTTAGATTCTGATATTTTTTCTTTCTTTAATTACTTTTAAATATTTATTTAATTGTTCTCTAACAACCGGGAATAGGAAATAAAGACCAATCATATTAGGGAATACCATTGCAAAAATCATTGCGTCGGAGAAAGCCCAAATTGAATTCATACTAGCAGCGGAACCAATAACAATAAAGGCCAAAAACATGAATTTATAAACCATGTCAGCAACTCTACCTTTACCAAAAAGATATTTCCATGACTGAATTCCGTAATAAGACCACGAAATCATTGTAGAAACAGCAAATAAAACAACTGCAGTTGTTAAGAAGTACTCAGAACCTGGTATATACTGGTCAAATGCTTTGGCAGTAATTCCTGCTCCCTCATATAAAACACCATCAATCAATACTCCTCCCTCACCACCATACATAAATGCACCAGAAAAGTTAAAGATAATTATTACCAATGCAGTCATTGTACAAATAACGACAGTATCAATAAAGGGCTCCAATAAGGCTACCAATCCCTCGGAAGCAGCATAATTTGTTTTTACAGCAGAATGTGCGATTGAGGCAGATCCCGCACCGGCTTCATTTGAAAATGCAGCTCTTTGGAAACCAATCATTAAAACGCTTATTGTTCCACCAACTCCAATAGCAGTAGGATTAAATGCTTCAGTAATAATTAATTTAAAGGCATCATCAATAAAACTAAAATTAGACCCTATTATATATAGACAAGCTAAAATGTAAAGAAGAGCCATAAATGGTACTACTTTTTCAGTAACCGAAGCAATTCTTTTTATACCACCAATTATAATAATTCCAACTAAAATTGCTAAAATTAGACCAATCATAGCTCCTGCAAAAGTAGAGTCATAACCTAAAAGATCCTTTAATACAATTGCGGCTTGATTGGATTGGGCGGCATTACCACCACCAAAAGATCCACCAATGCAACAAATGGCAAAGATTACAGCTGCAACTTTACCCAATTTTTCAAAACCTCTCTCTTTTAATCCTTTAGTCAAATAATACATTGGTCCACCATAAACGACACCATCCTTATCAACATCACGGTAGTGAACACCAAGAGTACATTCAACAAATTTTGTTGACATACCAATTAAACCACATACAATCATCCAAAAGGTTGCCCCTGGACCACCAAGTGCGATTGCTAAAGCCACACCCGCAATATTTCCATTTCCTACAGTTCCTGATACTGCAGTAGCAAGTGCTTGGAAGTGAGATACCTCACCATCTTTACTGTCTGATTCTGTTTTTTCTAAATTGTCGTACTTGCCTCTTACTACATTTATTGCAGTAGCAAAGTATCTAATGTTGGGAAAAAGAAAAACTAATGTGAAAAATAAAGCACTACCAACTAACAAATAAATTACAAAAGGATAATCTCCTACAGTAAAAAATATAACACCACTAAAAATATCTGAGACAGGTTGAAATGCCTCGTCAATACGTTGATCCAATCCCTTTTCTTGTGATAAAATTGAATAATTAATTAAATTAAGAAGTTGGGCAATCATATAATTCATAAATAGTTATCTAGAGATCAAATACAGAAGTTCTTTTCGAATATAACATATCTTTTAATTTCATCCAAAAAGCAAGTACAAGATAAACCAGAAATCCAAAACCAAGGCTAAAAAAACTGCTGTAAATAAAAAAAAGCCTAACATGTTTTGACTTGATTCCCAAAAAATCAGCAAGTCTTGAGCAAACCCTGAAACCATACTTCTCAAAAAAATATCTTAATCTATTTGATTGTTTCATTTCCTTTTTCAATCCAGTCCTCTATTCCTCCTTCAAGATTAAATAATTTATTGAATCCATATTGATGCATAATTTCACATGCCATTTGACTTCTTTTTCCTGATTTACAATAAATAAAATATGATTTTGTATGATCTAAATCATTAATTTTTTTCATAAAAATCGTTGGGTCATAAATATCTATGTTAACAGAATTTGGAATACGAGATTCATTGTATTCATTTAATGTTCTCACATCCAAACAAATTGCATTAGAATTCTCGGATAACCTTTTTTTCCATATTTGAGTATCTAAATTGTTATTCATATTTCTATTGACATTGTAATTTTATAAAAATAAATTTTAATATGAAAATAAATGAAAAATAACTATATTCGATACGTGAAAATTTTATTAAAAAATATCTGGTGGCAAGTTAGTCGAAACTAGCGCATTGATTTTTTTTAATTTTTAATTGTGGACTTGTCAATGTGGCAAGTCTTTTTTTTTTATGTATAGATTTAATGCAAATATTAAAAGGTTAATTGTTGATACTGATACACCTGTCAGCATCTATTTAAAAATTCGTGATTATTATCCTAACTCAATTCTTTTAGAAAGTAGTGATTATGGGGCGAAAGACAACAGTTACGCCTACATATGTTGCAATCCCATAGCTGAATTCAATGTGAAAAATAATGTTATTACAACATCATTTCCGGATAACAAATCATTAAAAAAAACTATTGATAAAAATTGTGACTTATTATCTGAATTAAAATTATTCATGCAGAAATTTGATTTGAAATGTGATATAGATTCCAGTAATAAATTCATAACCAAGGCAATATTTGGATATCAAAGCTACAGCTCGGTTGAGTATTTTGAAAAAATAGAATTTAAAAATTCATATGAGGGTGATGAAATTCCAGTAATGAATTACCGACTTTATGAAAATATCATTGTAATTAATACATTTAATAATGAAGCATGTGTCATTTCATACAGTGTTGACCCTAAATCAATTAGTCAAATAATAAATCTAATAAGGTCTAAAAAAACAAATCAGTACAAGTTTAAAACAAAAGGCAAATTAGAATCAAATGTTGATGATGAAGTATATAAGAAAATGGTTGAGATGGGCATTAAACATTGTATGAGGGGTGATATTTTTCAAATCGTTTTATCCAGAAAATTTTATCAAGGTTTCAGTGGAGATGAGTTTATGGTTTACAGGCATTTAAGGTCTATTAACCCATCACCCTATTTATTTTACTTTGATTATGGCAGTTTTAAGATATTCGGAAGTTCTCCAGAAGCCCAACTAATTATTAATAAAAATAAAGCTGAAATACATCCTATTGCAGGAACTTTCAAAAGAACTGGAAATGATGCAGAAGATAAAATAAAAGCAATAAAATTATTTAATGACAACAAAGAAAATAGTGAGCATATGATGCTAGTTGACCTTGCACGGAATGACCTTAGCAGATCATGCACAAATGTTGCAGTGGAGAAAGACAGAGAAATACAATTTTATTCCCATGTAATTCACTTAGTTTCGAAAGTATCTGGAAAACTAAAATATGGCAACAATAAAATAATTGGTGAAACCTTTCCTGCTGGAACACTTACTGGTGCTCCTAAGCACATGGCAATGCAACTTATAGAAAAATATGAAAGTTCAAAAAGATCATTTTATGGTGGAGCAATTGGTTTTATCGGATTTGATTATAGTTACAATCATGCAATAATTATTAGATCTTTTTTAAGCAAAAACAAAAAATTATTTTTTCAAGCTGGAGCTGGTATTGTATCAAAATCATCAAAAATGAACGAATTAAATGAGGTAAATAATAAGGTTAGGGCTTTAAAAAAATCAATAGAGCAAGCAGAGAAATATGGAGAATAAAGTATTAGTTATCGACAATTACGACTCTTTTACGTATAACTTGGTTCACTACATGGAAGACCTTGATTTTGATGTAACTGTTGTAAGAAATGATGAATTTTCAATGGATTTCGTAGAAAACTTTGATAAAATATTAATTTCGCCAGGACCGGGTATTCCAGATGAAGCAGGTCAAACCAAAGAATTAATTAAAAGGTTTTATTCAACAAAGAGTATTATGGGAGTTTGCCTAGGCCACCAAGCAATTGGTGAAGTTTTTGGTGGAAAACTTAAGAATTTAGATAATGTTTTTCATGGTATAGCAACAGAAATTGAAATAATTTCAGAGGACAAATTGTTTAGTGGTATTCCAAAAAAAATCAAAGTAGGAAGATATCACTCCTGGGTTGTTGAAAAATTAAATAAAAATTTAGAAGTTTTGGCTCATGATGTTGATGGAAATATAATGGCTTTGAGACATAAGGATTATAAAGTTTGGGGAGTACAATTTCATCCTGAATCTATATTGACAGAGTTCGGAAAAGATATTTTGAAAAACTGGTTAGAATTACAATGAAAAAGATATTAGAAAAGTTATTTAATCATAATTATTTGGAATATGAGGAATCAAAAAAAGTTCTTAAAGAAATCTCCTCAAAAAAATACAATGACAGTCAAGTTGCATCATTCTTGACAGTGTTTAAGATGAGGAATCCATCTGTTCAAGAGATTGAAGGTTTTAGGGATGCCTTATTAGACTTGTGTGTCAAAATAGATTTAAGTTCAGATTTTGAAACAATCGATTTATGTGGAACTGGCGGAGATGGAAAAAATACATTTAATATATCTACTATTTCCTCTTTTGTAGTGGCAGGTGCAGGATATAAAGTTACAAAACATGGTAATTATGGAGTTTCATCTAGTTGCGGATCTAGTGATGTTTTGCAACAACTGGGTATCAAGTTGTCAAATGATGATGGTTACTTAAAAAAATGTTTAGATAAAGGAAATTTTTGCTATTTGCACGCACCACTTTTTCATCCTGCAATGAAAAATGTGGCTAGTGTAAGAAAAGAATTAGAATTTAAAACATTCTTTAACATATTGGGTCCATTAGTTAATCCTTTACAACCCAAAAATCAACTATGTGGAGTTTACAACCTTGAAATTTCGAGGTTATATGGCTATGTTTTTGAAAACTCCAAAAAAAATTATTCCATACTTTATTCATTAGACGGATATGATGAGATTTCATTAACTAGTGATTTTATGAAAATTTCAAGAAATAATTCTACAATAAATTCACCTGATTATTTTGGGTTTGATAAAATTAATCCTGATGAAATAAAGGGAGGCAAATCAATTAAAGACTCAGCATCCATTTTTACAAAAATACTTGAAAACGAGGCAACGAAAAGTCAAACTGATGTTGTGCTCGCAAATTCTGCAATTGCAATACAAACAATAACAAACAAAACAATTGATGAATGTCTATCTATTGCAAAACAATCAATAGATTCAGGAAGCGCACTAAATTGTTTAAAAAAAATTCAGCTTTTAAGTAAATGAATATACTGTCGAAAATAGTAGAAATTAAAAAAGAGGAAATCACTCAGAAAAAAAAGGTTAGATGTCTTGATGAAATTAAATCTTCCGAAAATTTCAACAGGAAAACTCATTCACTTTCACAAAAAGTTAAGGAGGGTGAAATTTCAATTATTGCTGAACATAAGAGAAAATCACCCTCAAAAAAAGAAATAAATTTTAAAACCCCTAGCGAACAAATAATAACGGGATATGAAAAAAATGGAGCAACTGCAATTTCAATTCTGACTGAAAAAAATTTTTTTTCTGGTTCAGAAAATGATTTAATACTAGCCCGAAAACTAACCAAACTACCAATCTTAAGGAAGGATTTTATAGTTGACGAATATCAAATATTTGAATCGAAATATTTGGGAGCTGACGCAATATTATTAATTGCATCCTGCTTAAACAAAAATGAAATTATTAAATTTTCTAATCTCGCTAAACAGCAAGACTTAGATGTTTTGGTTGAAATTCATTCAAAGGATGAACTAGAGAAGGTGTGTATTGATAGTGTTGATATAATTGGAGTTAATAATAGAAATTTAAAAGATTTTTCAGTTAACATAGAAAACAGTATCGATATTGGTAAAGAAATACCTGATTCATTTGTTAAAATTTCTGAAAGTGGTTTATATAATTCTGAAGAATTAAAAAGGCTAATTGAGTTTGGTTATGATGGATTTTTAATCGGGGAATTATTTATGAGGGAAAGTAATCCAGGTGATGAATTGAGTAAACTGATAAATCAAATAAAAGGTGAAGATTAAAGTTTGTGGATTAAATAATAAAACAGACTTATTGAGTCTAAGTCAACTGAATATTGATTTTTTTGGTTTTATTTTTTATGAGAAATCGCCAAGACATTTTTTAGACAATGCTGTTGATTTAAATAAAGACTTAAACAGTGTGGGTGTTTTTGTAAATGAATCAATAAACAAAGTTACAAATATTGTAGAGTCACTATCTCTAAAGTATGTACAATTACATGGAGATGAAGATGTGAACTATTGTAATCAAATTCAAAAAAAATGTAAGGTTATAAAAGCATTTAGAATTGATAAAGAAATTAATATTGATTTAATTAGGAAATATTACAACTGCTGTGATTTGATTCTTTTCGATACTTTCACAAAAAAATATGGTGGAAGTGGAAAAAAATTTGATTGGGATCTTTTAATGAATTCTAAAATTGAAAAAAATTTTATATTAAGTGGTGGCATCAATTTTGACGACATTGAAAAAATAAGTTATTTAAAATCAAAAAGTAGTTTTTTTTATGGGGTGGATATAAATAGCAAATTCGAATTTTCGCCTGGAAAAAAAGATATTAAAAAAATAGAAGAATTTTTAAAATACATAATATGATAAATTACAATGTAGATAAAAAAGGTTTTTACGGCGACTTTGGTGGAGCATTTGTCCCTGAAATGCTTTATCCTAATTTAAATGAATTGACTTTGAATTATCTAAGAATTTCAAAATCAAAATCATTTAAGAAAAAATTTAATCAATTATTAAAAGATTATGTTGGTCGACCAACCCCTCTTTATTTTGCACAATCCCTTTCTGAGAAATTCAAATGTAAAGTATATTTGAAAAGAGAAGATTTGTGTCACACAGGAGCGCACAAGATTAATAATACAATAGGTCAAATTCTTCTTGCCAAAGAATTAGGGAAAAAAAGAATCATTGCTGAAACTGGAGCGGGTCAACATGGTGTTGCGACTGCAACTGTATGTGCATTACTAGGTTTTAAGTGCATTATTTACATGGGAGAGGTTGATATTAAAAGACAATCCCCTAACGTTGCTAGAATGAAAATGTTAGGCGCAGAGGTCAGGCCAGCAAAATCTGGAAGCAGAACATTAAAAGATGCAACAAATGAAGCAATAAGAGATTGGATTAGCAATCCAGTTGATACGCATTATATAATTGGATCTGTTGTTGGTCCTCACCCTTTTCCAGATATGGTTGCTAGATTTCAATCAGTCATTGGCTATGAAACTATTAATCAACTCAATGAATATGAAAATAAATCTAAACCTGATTACTTAATAGCATGCGTAGGGGGTGGAAGTAATGCAGCAGGCATATTTTACCCATTTTTAAATGATAAAGATGTTAACATAATTTGTGTTGAAGCTGCTGGGAAAGGAGTTAATACTGGAAAAAGTGCAGCAACATCAATTCTTGGTAAAGAGGGTATAATTCATGGTTCAAAGACATTACTCATGCAAACCAATGATGGTCAAATTACTGAACCTTACTCGATTTCAGCAGGCCTTGACTACCCAGGTATTGGTCCAATGCACGCCAATCTTTATAAAAGTGGTAGAGGTGAATTTATTTCAGTAACAGATAAGAAAGCAATGGAGTGGGGATTGTTACTTTCACAAATGGAAGGAATTATACCAGCTATTGAAACAGCACACGCATTCGCTGTTTTAGATCAAAAAAAATTCAAAAAGAATGATATAATTGTATTTAACTGCTCAGGAAGAGGCGATAAAGACTTAGATACTTTTATTGAATATTTCAAATTATGAGACATCTAACATCACTTATATTTTTTTTAATATTATTTTTTTTCTCATGTGATGATAAAAAAGTAGTTTACAACAGCGAAGATCTAAATGTATTATTCATTATGACAGATGATCTAAACTGTGACTTAGGGTCATATGGTCATCCTCAAGTTTTGAGTCCTAATATCGATAAATTAGCAAAAAATGGAGTGTTATTTTTAAATGCTCACAATCAATTTCCATTATGTGGTCCATCTAGAACTTCACTGATGACAGGAATGTATTCTAACCAAACTAAACATACTAAGCTAGATGTAGATATTCGTCAAACAATACCTGATGTTGTTACTCTAGGTCAACGTTTTAAACAAAGAGGTTACACCTCAGTAAGAATAGGCAAAATATATCATTATGGGAACCCTGGAACTATAGGCACCTCTGGGGCACAAGATGATATTAGTACCTGGACATACACAATCAATCCTTACGGTCGAGATAAGGAAGAAGAGTATAAAATAAATACTCTTAAACCTAGGCAATACGGTGGGACATTAAGCTGGCTAGCTGCTGATGGGGAAGACGAGGAACAAACAGATGGTATTGGTGCTTCTGAGGCCATTGAACAATTAGAAAAGTTTTCAAAAAATGGAAAAAAGTTTTTTCTAGCAGTTGGAATGTATAGACCTCATACACCATTCGTTGCCCCAAAAAAATATTTTGACATGTATGATCAAAATGAAATGGAAATACCGTACTCCGGAAGTTCAGACGAATATCTCAATACACTTCCTAAACCAGCTCAAGCTTCAGTAAGATGGAAGAAAGACCAGATTAAACTAAATAACCCTGAACATAACCAACTTGCTAAGGAAATTAAGGAGGCTTATTATGCAACAACAACATTTGTTGATGCTCAAATTGGAAGAATATTAAAGAAACTAAAAAAAACTGGTCTTGATAAAAATACTATTGTTGTTTTAACATCAGACCATGGATATCATTTGGGTGAACATGGTCATTGGCAAAAACAAACCTTATTTGAAAACTCAACAAGAGTCCCGTTAATATTTTCAGGACCAAAAGTTCCGATTGGAGTAGTCTCTAACTCACCCGTTGAACTCATTGACATATATCCAACATTGACAGACCTTACTAAAATTGAAACCCCGTCTCATGTAGTTGGGAAAAGTTTAGTACCGATATTTAAAGAAAATAATTTTAAAGTTAGGGAAAGTGCACTTACAAGATGGAAGGCCTCTCAACATAAAAAAAAATTTGAAGGCTACAGTATAAAAACCGAAAGATATAGACTTACAATGTGGGGCGAGAATGGCAGTGATGGTTTTGAGCTTTACGACCACCATAGTGACCCAGAAGAATTGATCAATCTTGCAAATACGATTGAAAATAAATTAATATTGGATTCGTTAAAAGATCATATCAAATTCCGAGTTAGTGATGCAATGAAAATACCACCTGGATTAGGACGTCAATTTGAAGAAAGACCATTGCATAAGGAGGTAAACTATACCCCCGGGGATATTCACAATATTCAGGGTAAAAGAATTTATATTAAACCATCTGATGAATAGAATTAATAAAGTTTTTCAAAAAGATGGAACTATTATGTCCATATATTTTACTGCAGGTTTTCCAGCAAAAAATGATACCCTCTCAATCATTAAAGAACTAGATTCTGCAGGAGTTGAAATGATTGAAATTGGGCTTCCTTTTAGTGACCCTCTTGCTGATGGGCCAACAATTCAAAAAAGCTCAACTATTGCATTAAGAAATGGAATGAATACGATTATACTATTTGAGCAATTAAAGAATTTGAGAAAAATAACAAATATTCCAGTTGTTATTATGGGCTATTTCAATCCGATATTACAATTTGGAATTGAAAAGTTTTGTAAGTCATGCAAAGAAGTAGGAATTGATGGTCTAATCATTCCTGATCTTCCAGTAGATATTTATAATGATAAGTATCAAAAAATTTTTAAAAGTTTTGGATTACTAAACATGTTTTTAATTACACCACAAACATCAGAAAAAAGAATAAAGTATATAGATAAAATTTCAGAAGGCTTTATATATATGGTTAGTAGTTATAATGTTACAGGTGCCATAAAATCATTTAACTCATTCCAAAAAAGATATTTTAAAAGAATAAATGAAATGAATTTAAACTCCCCACTTTTAGTTGGATTTGGCATCAGCAATAAAAATACCTTCATTGATGCTGGTAAATACAGTCGAGGAGCAATTATCGGTTCTGCCTACATCAATTGGATTTCTGAATATGGTATTTACAAAACCTCTGAGTTTATAAAAAGCCTGAGAGACTAACTACCTAGTGAAAACAGGTTGATTTCTGTCTTTTGTCTCATTTTCATTAAACATATATCCTCCATAATTAAATGACAACAAATTATCGTAACTAGTAATTAGATTATCAGCAATATAACGAACCATCATTCCTCTAGCTTTTTTTGCATAAAAAGAAATTATTTTGAGGTTTCCATTTTTGAAATCTTTAAAAATAGGTGAAATTATTTCTGAGTTAATTTTAGATTTATCAATAGCAGAAAAATATTCATTACTCGCCAAATTCAATAAAAATTCAGATGAAGGTAATTCATCAGATAAAAATTTTGTTACATCATTAGACCAATATTCATATAGGTTTGAGAATCCATTAACCCTGATTTTTGTACCCATTTCAAGTCGGTAAGGTTGAATCAAATCCAATGGTTTTAAAACGCCGTATAAACCAGAAATAATTCTAAGTTTATTTTGTAAAAAATCAATTTTTTTATCGTCTAGTGTTTTTACATCTAATCCATCATAAACATCTCCATTGAAGGCAAAAATTGCAGGTCTTGAATTATCATCATTTTGATTTTCAGAAAATTCTAAATTTCGTTTCCAATTTAACTCGGAAAGCTTTTCAGAAATAGATTGTAACTTCATTAAATCACTGGGTGATTTTTTCTTTAAAATCGAGTTTATAACTAAGGTTTTTTCTAAAAATTTAGGGTTTGAAAAATTCTTAGTATTAAGTTCACTATCAAAATCTAAAGACTTAGCTGGTGATATAATAATTTTCATTTTCTAAAATTAAATATTTTTTGAATAATTTTTCCACTTTTCATAGCATAATAGAAAGTCATTTGGAAGTTCAGATTCAAAAAATATTTTTTTTCCATTTTCAGGGTGATTAAAACCCAACGTCTTGGCGTGAAGTGCCTGTCTAGGTAGAAGTTTGAATGCATTTTCTACAAATTGCTTGTACTTTGAAAAAATTGTACCCTTCAAAATTCTATCTCCACCGTATCTGTTATCATTAAATATTGGATGACCTATGTGCTTCATGTGAGCTCTAATTTGGTGTGTTCGTCCAGTTTCTAATTCACACTCAATCAAAGAAACATAACCAAGATCATCAATCACTTTGTAGTGTGTTATAGATCTTTTACCCATTGTAGCATCATCAGGAACTGACATAATCATTCTATTTTTTTTATCTCTCGCTAATGACTCATCAATAGTTCCACTTCTATTTTTTAAACTTCCCCAAACCAAAGCAATGTATTTTCTTTGAATTGATTTTGATAAAAACTGTTGTGAAAGATTAGTTAATGCTTTTGGAGTTTTAGCTACAACCAGTAAACCGCTCGTATCCTTATCAATTCTATGGACAAGGCCAGGTCTACCCTCTAAATTTTTAGGTAAGTTTTCAAAGTGATGAACAAGTCCATTTAATAAAGTTCCATTGTAATTTCCGTGTCCAGGGTGGACAACTAAATTTGGTGGTTTATTTACAATAATAATATGGTCATCTTCATACACTAAATCTAACTTTATATTTTCTGCAATTATTAGATTTTCAAATGGTGGATGATGGAACATAACCCTGATATTATCATTTGGCTTAACCTTGTAGTTTTGCTTTACGACCTTATCATTTACAATTATTAACCCTTCCTTTGCAGCTTGTTGAATCTTATTTCGAGTGGCATTTTCAATTCTGTTCATCAAAAATTTATCTACCCTCAATGGATTTTGACCATCATCAGCATTGAATGAAAAATGTTCGAATAAATCATCAAAAGAATCTTGAATATTTGAGTTATTTTTTTCCATTTCCAAGAACTAGATCTATTTTAGATTTCTTTGGAACTAATTGTCCTGAATAGATGATGGTGTCATTAAATTTTACCTCTAAAACCACGTCTTTTCCAATATTATCTACATACTCAATATTTCCCAACTCTAAATCAAGAGCATTAATTTGTGATACAGCAGATCGTTTTGTTAATTGAATTATGTCAGGAAAAATTACATTCGAGAAATCGGATGGGTTAATTGTCAAATATATTTTTCTATTCTTTTTTACTTCTTTATCCATAAGAGGGGTTTGACTTACAATCGTATTAGGTAAAATTTCAGGGTCATAAAAAATAGAATCAGAAACCTCAAAATTTAATTTTTTTTCATTCAGCAACCTTTCCGCCTCAGAAATATTTAACCCATACAAATCAGGAACTTTTATGTAATTAGTTTGACCTGTGTAGAAGAATAAAAAAATAATTGAAATCAATACAATCAATGCAAAAATTACAACCGAAATAAAAAGTTGTTTTATGAAGATTTTGCTATATAAAAATTTCATAGGTTATAAGAACAAATATATATAAATAAGTATCTTTAAAATATCCAGTAAAATTAAAAATTGAAAAAAAATATAGGTGTTTTAATGGGGGGATATTCTGATGAATTTGGAATTTCAATTAAAAGTGGTAATAATATTTTTGATAATATTGACACAAAATTATATAATCCTTACAAAATAATTATTGAAAAAAATAATTGGAGAGTAAGATATAAAGAAAACAATTATATGATTGATGAAAATGATTTCAGCTTTAAAATTGGTAAAAATAAAATTCAATTTGATGCGGTTTTCAACGTTATCCATGGAACACCAGGTGAGGACGGTCTAATTCAGAGATATTTTGACTCGCTCAAACCCTTTGGGATTAATATACCCTACACGGGTCCTAACTCAAATAATGCTAGAATAACATTTAATAAAAATGAATGCATTGATTTTGTAAAAAAATTAGATATAAGTTGTGCAAAATCAATTTTCATCAAAAAGAATCAAAAAATTGACTTTAAAATTTTTAACAAAATGGAGTTTCCCTTGTTTGTAAAAACAAACAATTCAGGTAGTAGTTTTGGAGTAACTAAGGTTAATAATAAAGAAGATCTAAAAAAAAATATTGAAAATCTAATTGGACTAGGCAATGGAATTTTAGTCGAGGAAAGCCTGAACGGAATTGAGGTTTCAGTTGGATTAATGAAATATAAAGGTGACATCAAAGTTTTTGGGATTACCGAAATTGTAACAGAAAATGAGTTTTTTGATTATGATGCTAAATATATGGGGAAAAGTAGTGAGATAACCCCTGCAAGAATACCTATGGAAATAAGTAATGATTTAGAAACCTGTGCCAAACTTATTTACGAAAATCTTGGATTATCTGGTTTTGCTAGAACAGACTTTATAATTGTTAATGATATTCCTTATTTTTTGGAATTGAATTCAATTCCAGGGATGAGTGATGAAAGTATATTTCCAAAACAAGTAAAACTTTCTAATTTGAAGTTGAAAGATTTAGTATCGTATATGATTGACAATGCTTTAAATAATTAAATTTGTAATTGTGAAAAGAGCCATTTTTCCAGGAACATTTGATCCATTTACGTTAGGACACTTTGATATTCTAAAAAGAAGTAAACTATTATTTGATGAAATCATTATTGGCATTGGTAAAAATAGTGACAAGAAGACTATGTTTACTTTAAAGGAAAGAATAGAATTTATCAAAGGAGTGGTCCAGGATGATAAGAAAATTAAAGTTATGAGTTATGATGGGTTAACAATTGATTTCTGTGAAAAGGTAAAGGCAAAATTTATCGTTAGAGGAGTAAGAAACACTGGTGACTTTGAATTTGAAAAAGCAATTGCAAGAACAAATAGATTTCTTTCAAGAATTGAAACAATTTTTATACTAACCTCAGCAAAAACATCGTTTATTAGCAGCAGTATAGTTAGAGATTTGATTAATAATAATGGGGAATACAGTAAATTGGTTCCTAAATCTATTTCTGATTTTGTTTTAAAAAATCATTCAAAATAATGAAAATATTATTGTAGGTTTTTTTCTTTAATTTTTTTACTTCAACAATAGTTTTCCATTTTACAGATTTTATTCCTTCCTGAATTTGAGGTTTCAATTTTCCTTGAAAATTTGATGACATTAGAAACCATGAGGTCTCTTTAAGAAAATATTTTCCTTTGTTTCTTACAATGTGAAAAGTATTTGAAAAATATTTTTCAATTTTAAGATTTTGTATTCCAGTTTCTTCCATCACCTCTCGAATTGCAGTTTCCCTAATTGTTTCGCCCTTTTCTGCTTTACCTTTAGGTAAGTCCCACTTACCTCGTCTATATATGAACAAGATTTGACTGTTTTCATTTGAAACAATGCCGCCAGAGGCAAAAATTACCTTAATCTTTGATTTAAAAACCTTTAATAAATCAGATTTTTTGGGATGATATAAAAAAATTTTTTTTTGTTTTCTGACTTTTTTTAAAATCTCATCGAAGTTAATACTTGCCAGGAGGTAGGTGTTTTCCTCATGCAAATATTTATTTTTTGATGTTAAAATAATTGAAAACTTATTGATAAAAACTTTATACATTTGTTAAGTGATTTTGGATGTAGACATTGCAAAAAAAACTTCTGAACTACTACTACAAATTAATGCAATAAAATTCAATCACAAAAATCCCTATACCTGGGCATCTGGTTGGAAATCACCAATTTATTGTGATAATAGGATGATTTTATCTTATCCAGAAATTCGAAAATACATTTACGAAAAACTTGCTGAAATTATTTCAAATAAATATCCTCAAACTGAATTAATAGCTGGTGTTGCTACTGGTGCAATTGGAATTGGAATGCTGGTTGCTCACAAACTAAATAAACCGTTTATATATGTCAGATCAAATCCAAAAGTTCATGGAAGAAAAAATTTGATTGAGGGATATTTTCAAAAAAATTCAAAAGTTGTAGTAATCGAAGATTTAATAAGTACTGGAGGTAGCAGTTTGAAAGCGTGCAATTCCCTAAAAAATGAAGGCCTAAATCTTCAGGGTATGGTTAGTATTTTTAATTATGATTTCGAATTATCGAAAAACAATTTTTTAAAAAATAACATTGAATATTTTTCACTATCATCTTTCACACATCTTCTAGATTACGCAAATGAACAAAAGTTCTTTAATGAAGAAGAGATAGAACACATTCTTAGTTGGAGAGATAATCCTGCAAATTGGGGATAAAAAATGAAAATTATTAAAGAACTAAAAAATATAAATTGTAATAATAACTCTTTGACTAACTTTTTTAGTGATATAAAAAATTACAAAGAAATTTTCTCTGAGGAAACTTCAAGTTTTGAGATTATAAATGAATATACATTTGAGATTAAAATTGGAAGTTTTCCAAAAATATCACTAACTCACTCAAAATATAGCAAGAATTCATTTTTACTAAAATCCAATTCTAATAATTTTGAATTTGAAATATTAATAAATTTATCAGAAATTGGCATTAACAGTACTCGTTGTCAAATAATTTTTAATAGTAATTTTTCTATGATGATTGAAATGATGGCGAAAAAACCACTAGAAAACTTCTTAACAAATATTGCAAAAAAAATAGAAAACCTGGTATTAAAGAATTAATTTGATTTGACCATTGTCAAACTGTTCGATTTGTTTGCCCAATCCAACATTCAACATATAATCATCCGTGATTCCTAAAATAGTACCTACAACAAGATTTTCTCCGATGATAAATTTTTGTTTTTTTCTGATTCCAAATAAATTAGTGCAAAATTGCTCAATCAATTGTTCTTTTGAATGATTACATATTTTAGATTCCAAAGAAGATAATTTATGAATCAATCTTTTTGATATATCCTGTAAATTAAAATTTTTTTTCTTTATAATTTTCATTGAAGTAGCATGTTTCATTTGATCAAAATCTATCTGGTTTACATTTAGACCAATACCAATTATTATATCCTTAATTTTATTTTTAATAATACTGGTTTCAATTAAGATGCCTGCAATTTTTTTATTTCCTGACATAATGTCGTTAGGCCACTTAATTTTTAATTTTGGAATGTCATAAGATTTCAAAATTTCTAAGACGCTTAAAGCTGTAAATAAATTTGTTTTTAACAACAGTTCCTCTGATGGCTTTTCAATTCTAAAATAGAATGAGATAGAGGTATTTTTGTAGGGTTCACTTACCCATTTTTTTCCTCTTTGACCTTTGCCATTTGTCTGATTGAAAGAATAAACTGCCAATGAGTTTTTGCTAAAAAAAGATTTGTTTAATTTTATGTATTCGTTAGTTGAATCGATGGCATTAAGTTTGATTAATTTCATCATGCAGTATTTAAATGCAAATTAAAAATAAAACAGTTAAAAATATTATTAAGGGAATTGAAAATGTTAAGGGAGAAAACATTAATATTATAGATTTTACAAAACTTGAGAATGTTGATTTTAAATATTTTGTCATCTGTGATTGCCAATCTAATATTCAAGTCAATGCAATTTCAAACTCTGTAAAAAAAACTGTGAGTAAAGAATTGAAAGAGAAACCCTTCAATATTGAAGGTTTAGAAAATAAAAATTGGGTTTTGATGGACTATATTGATGTGATTGTTCATATTTTTAAAAAAGATTTTAGAGAGATTTATGAATTGGAAGAACTCTGGGCTGATGCAGAAATAATTAATATACAGTAATGGATAAGAAGAAAAAAAATATTGATAACAAACAAAATTCAAACTACTGGATTTATGGGTTAATAATTTCGATATTTATTATATTTTCCTATTTTGGAAACTCGAACAACTTCAGTTCAGTTAAGAAAATTAATATAACAACATTTGAAAAATACCTTAATTCCGGTGACATATCTAATGTCATAATTATAAATAAAACTTTGGCTGAAATTACATTATCTGAGGGTGCCCTTGTGAGTGATGTTCATAGACAGGTATCAAAGTCAAATTTTCTCGGTCAAAAAAATACTTTGGGTCCACATTATACATGTGAGGTCGGTGATTTAGAACTTTTTCAACGTAAACTTGAAAACGCTCAAAATAGTGGGTTGGTTATTGGTTATGAATTTAGGACTGTTGAAAATAAATGGCTAGATGTACTCTTGGGATTATTACCACTTATCATTCTCATCGGCCTTTGGATTTATTTTATGAGAAGAATGGCTGGTGGAGGAGCTGGAGGAGCTGGGTCACAAATTTTTAGTATAGGTAAATCCAAAGCTAAGTTGTTTGATCAAAAGAGTGATGTTAAAGTAAGTTTCAAGGATGTTGCTGGATTAGAGGGTGCAAAAGAGGAAGTTAAAGAAATAGTAGATTTTTTAAAAAATCCATCAAAATATACCAAACTTGGTGGAAAAATTCCAAAAGGAGCACTACTAGTAGGTTTACCAGGCACGGGGAAAACCCTTTTAGCAAAAGCAGTTGCTGGTGAAGCTAAAGTTCCATTTTTTTCACTCTCAGGCTCTGATTTTGTAGAAATGTTTGTAGGTGTTGGCGCTTCTCGTGTTAGAGATCTTTTCAAACAAGCAAAAGACAAATCACCTTCGATAATTTTCATAGATGAAATTGATGCAATTGGAAGAGCCAGAGGAAAAAACAATATTACTGGATCAAACGACGAGAGAGAAAACACATTAAATCAGTTACTAACTGAAATGGATGGATTTGGTACAAATACTAATGTAATTGTGATGGCCGCAACAAACAGAGCTGATGTTCTTGATAAAGCACTGATGAGAGCCGGAAGATTTGATAGACAAATTTATGTTGATTTACCTGATGTCAGAGAAAGAAAAGAAATTTTTGACGTACACCTAAAACCACTAAAAATGGCCCGTGGTTTAGATGTTGATTTTTTGGCTAAACAAACACCTGGATTTTCTGGTGCTGACATTGCTAATGTCTGCAACGAGGCTGCATTGATTGCAGCGAGAAAATCTAAAAAATCTGTAGGCAGACAAGATTTTCTTGACGCAGTTGACAGAATTGTAGGTGGAATGGAAAAGAAAAATAAAATTATATCACCCAAAGAAAAAGAAACCATTGCATATCACGAGGCTGGTCATGCAACAGTAAGTTGGATGCTTGAACATGCTGCTCCTTTGGTAAAAGTTACAATTGTTCCCAGAGGAAGGTCGCTTGGTGCTGCTTGGTACTTACCTGAAGAAAGACAGATAGTTAGGACAGAACAAATTCTTGATGAAATGTGTGCTGCCCTTGGAGGAAGAGCTGCTGAGAAAATTATTTTCAATAAAATCTCAACAGGCGCTTTAAGTGATTTGGAGAAAGTTACTAAACAAGCCAGATCAATGGTTACTGTGTACGGACTAAACGATAAAATTGGTAACCTAACTTACTATGACTCTAGTGGTCAGAATGAATATGGATTCACTAAACCTTATAGTGATACTACTGCACAAGTTATTGATAAAGAAATTTCCAATATTATTGAGGCACAATTTAAAAGGGCTTTATCTCTACTAAAAAAACACAAAAAGAAGCTTATTCAACTTGCTGATTATTTACTAGAAAAAGAAGTGATTTTTAAAGAGGATTTAATTAGAATTTTTGGTGAAAGACCATTTAAAGAAATTCCAGTTAAAAAATAAACTCAAAAATTTTTATTGATTTTTTAAGTCTATAAATTTATCTTTATAGCAAATAATTTTTTTGAAAAATTTTTTTACCTCCCTTTTTAATAAAAATGCATCAAAGAAAGATGATAAAAAGGAAGAAGAATATAAATACCTTCCAAAAAAAGATGAGCTTGTTGAAAATAAGTTTACCCTAAACTTTAGCAATAATGGTGGTAAGTTTCTCTATGCCTCGAATTTAGTTGAGTCAACTGATTACTTCTCGAAAATAATTGAAGAAAATAATTGGTCAGAATCAAGTATATTATGCTTTAATGAAAATATTATTAATCAATACATTTCTGATTTTGAATACAAAACAAATAAAGCAAATTTAAACTCTGTTATTTTCATTACTGATTGTGAGTTTTTAGTTGCAAAGGATGGTAGTATTTTAGTTAGTGCCAATCAAATAGAATCTCATAAAATAAAAGATTTACCAAACAACATAATTGTGCTTGCTAAAACGAGTCAATTGTCCCAAACTGTAAGCAAGGGTTTGGAGGGGATAAGGCATAAATATTCAAATAACCTACCATCCAATATCACATCAATCAAAAACTTCAAAAAAGGTGAAGATGAAGATTTAAATTTTTTAACCTACGGTAGTAGTGCAAAAAACCTTTATCTAATTCTTTTAGAAAATCTGTAATGAAAGACTTAAAATTAAGATCTATATCATCCATTTTTTATGTTCTTATTATGTTGTCAGCCTTAATTCACCCAGTTAGTTTTATGATTGTGATGTATATATCTGCAATAATAGTTTTAGCTGAATACGGAAAAGTGTTGAGAAAAGATCCTGAACACTTAAATTTTCTAAAAAGATGGGGTCAAGATTACAGTCCATTTATAAGCACTGAATTTTTTCCAATATTCATGGTTAGTACGTTTGGGTTACTGCCATTAATTGGTCCGGCACTGAGTTTAACTAATATTGAGGAAGCTGATGTACTTTACTACATATTCATAATCGTTTATTTAATTTTTTATCCCTTTCTTTTATTCTTTCTTATTTCCAAAAGAAAATTTTACGGCTATATTACCAGTAAGGCTTGGCCAATGTTTTTATTAACACTTTCTCTTATTTTATTAGTTTCCTCCCCTTTTCTTAACATTGAATTCAAAAAATTTCAGATTTATATGATTGCCTACTTAGTACTCATATGGGGAATAGATTCCGCTGGATATTTTGTTGGATTAAAATTTGGAAAAAATAAATTATATGAGTCTGTTTCTCCAAAAAAAACGATTGAAGGTGTATATGGATCAATTATTTTTACGCTTATTTTTGGATTCTATTTGAGTCAATTCTTACAAATTGAAACCTTATCAGTAATGGCCTCATCTTTAATGATTTGTTTTTTTGCAATAATCGGAGACTTAATTCAATCCAAAATAAAAAGGCAATTAAAAATAAAGGATTTTGGAAATTGGATTAAGGGTCACGGTGGTTTATTTGATCGATTAGATAGTATAATTTTTTCATTTCCATTTTTTTATTTGATTATAATAATTTTTGAAAATGTTTCATAAAGAAGGGCATACAATAATTGTAATTTTTTTAACAGCTGTAATTGGAGATATTTTATTGTTAGAATATTTTTTAGGTGACGGTTTTTTAAAAATATTTTTACAACTGTTATCTCTTACAATTTTGATACTTATTTTACAGTTTTTTAGAAACCCCAAGAGAACAACAAAACTGAATCAGAATCACATAATCTCACCTGTTGATGGAAAAGTGGTAAATATTCAAAAGGTCTATGAAAAGGAATATTTTAAAGATGAAAGAATTATAATTTCTATTTTTATGTCTCCAATTAATGTTCATGTAACAAGATATCCAATAAGTGGGGTGATCAAGTACAGTAAATATCATCCAGGAGAATACTTAGTAGCGTGGCATCCAAAATCATCAGAAAAAAATGAAAGAACAACAATAGTTGTTGAAAATAAAATTTTTGGTGAAATTTTATACAGACAAATTGCTGGTGCTCTTGCAAGACGGATAGTAAACTATGCTGAGGTTGGTCAAAAAGTAGTTCAAGGTGAAGATGCTGGATTTATTAAGTTTGGGTCGAGAGTAGATGTTTTTGTACCAACCGACAAAAAAATTAATGTAAAATTAAACCAGCACTTAAAAGGCGGTGAGGATATTATCGCGGAGTCTTAATTATTTTGTTTTTTAATTCCTTCCTCCAAAATTTCAATTTTTGATTTTACGTCCTCAAGTTTTTTTCTTTCTTTTTGAATAACCTCCTTAGGAGCATTTGCGACGAAATTTTTATTTGATAACTTTTTTTCAAGAATATTTTTAAAGCCTAGGTTATAGTTTAATTCTTCTTTCAATTTATCAACATCTATTTCATTAAAAATTTTATTTTTTTGATCTACGACATAACCGTATTTACCAACTATAAAGGAAGTTTCCGAATCTTTACCTTTTAATTGTTTTTTAATTAAATCACAATTAGTCAGTTTCTTTACAATCCCAATCTGATTATCCATCAAATCATTCTCAAAATAAATTTTTAAATCATCTTTGAAAGAGAGCGTATTTTGTTTTTTAAAGTTTCTGATTTTTGAAACAATTTCAATTGAATAATTAACATTTTCTATGATTTCTGAGTCAAATTTTATTGATTTTGGCCAATTTGATTTTATAATATTGAAATTTTTATTAGAGACAATTTGGTCAATAATTTCTGATGTTATAAAAGGCATAAATGGGTGTAATAAAGTCAATAATTTTTCAAGAAAAGTAAGAGTTGAGTGTTTGAGTTTCTTTGAAACTCCTTTTCCATATTCTGGCTTTATAATTTCTAAATACATTGAACAAAAGTCGTCCCAAAAAAGTTTATAGAGTGTCATTAATGCTTCAGATATTTTAAAATTTTTAAATGACTCATTAATTGAAAGGACTTTCATATTCAAATTTTCATTAAACCATTTGATTGCAAATTCATTATGAGATTTACTTTGCTGACTATCATCAATTTTCAAACCATCAATTAGTCGAAAGGCATTCCAAATTTTATTGGAAAAATTTTTTCCTTGATTACATAAAGTTTCGTCAAATAGTAAATCATTTCCTGCAGGAGCGCAAAATAACAAACCAACTCGAACCCCATCAGCACCATATTTTTTTATGAGAACCTCCGGATCAGGTGAATTGCCTAGCTGTTTTGACATTTTCCTGCCTTTTTTATCTCTAACCAAACCAGTAAAATAAACATTCCTAAAAGGGATATCTTGACGTAAATAATTTCCAGAAATAATCATTCTGGCTACCCAAAAAAATATAATATCTGGTCCAGTAACAAGATCAGAAGTGGGGTAATAATATTTTATTTCAGAGTTATAAGGGTTTCTTATACCATCAAAAACACTAATTGGCCATAACCAAGAGGAAAACCATGTGTCAAGAACATCTTCATCTTGGACGATTTCATCTGAATTTAAGTTCTTGATATTATATTTTTTCTCAAAAAGCTTTATGGCTTCAGAACCAGACAAGCAAACAACATATTTTGATTTGTCTTCTTTTAAATAAAAAACAGGAATCCTATGACCCCAGTATAATTGACGAGAAATATTCCAATCTCTAATATTTTCAAGCCAATTTTTATAGGTTTTTACATATTTTTTAGGATAAAATTGAATATCTCCATTTAAAACCAAATCTAATGCCGGATTTGATAATTTTTTCATTCTGACAAACCATTGTGTAGAAAGTTTTGGTTCAACTACACAACTAGTTCTTTCTGATAAAGCAATGTTGTGGGTATAATCATCTGCCCTATCCAATAATCCTTTTTCATCAAGCTCAGTAATTATTTTTTTTCTAACTGAAAATCTATCCAATGATTTATAATGCATTCCATAATCATTAAGAGAGGCATCATCGTTGAAAATATCTATTATGTCTAAATTATTTCTTATACCTATTTCAAAATCTTTCTCACTATGTGCAGGAGTTACTTTAAGACAACCTGTTCCGAATTCTGAATCAACACTTTTGTCTCCTATAATTGGAACAACCCTGTTAACTAATGGAACTATCAATTTTTTTCCAACAAGTTTTTTGTATCTCTTGTCATTTGGATTTACTGCAACAGCAGTGTCTCCAAAAATTGTTTCGGGTCTTGTTGTAGCAACCAATATAAATTCTTCTGAGCTTTCTAGTTTATATTTTAAGTAAAAGAGTTTTGCTGTTTTTTCTTTGTAAATAACTTCTTCATTGGATAGGGTAGTTTTTGCTTCAGGATCCCAATTAACAATTTTTTTATCTCTGTATAAATAACCATCATCATAAAGTTTAAGAAACATATTCTGAACAGATTCATACATGTCCTTATCTAGAGTAAACTTTGTTCTTGACCAGTCACATGAACAACCGATTTTTTTGAGCTGATTTAAAATTATTCCACCATGTTTATTTGTCCAGTCCCATGCATGTTCTAAAAACTCATCTCTAGTTAATTCATGTTTTTTTATGCCAATTTCTTTGAGCTTATTAACAACCTTAGCCTCAGTTGCTATAGAGGCATGGTCTGTTCCTGGGACCCAACATGCGTTATATCCACTTAATCTAGCTTTTCTTATTAAAATATCTTGAATTGTGTTATTCAACATGTGACCCATGT
>CACKBA010000014.1 GCA_902598295.1 uncultured Bacteroidota bacterium | reverse complement strand
TGTTTTCTTTTCCTCCGGGTACTTAGATGTTTCAGTTCTCCGGGTTAGCTTCCATAAATGGATGATTATTCTTCAAATAACCGGGTTTCCCCATTCGGACATTTGCGGATCAAAATGTATGTGCCACTCCCCGCAACTTTTCGCAGCTTATCACGTCCTTCTTCGCCTCTGAGAGCCAAGGCATTCCCCTTACGCTCTTAATTAGCCTATTGTAACTTTACTTTTCTTTGAAATTGTATTTATTATTATGCTCGTACAAATTGGTAAAAACCAATTTATACCTTGTAGTGTATCTATAATCACAAACACAAATTGGATAACAGGTGCTTGTGATATAAAAAATTTTCAATATGTCAATGATCGTTTAAGTTAAAAACTTGTGGAGAATGTGGGAGTCGAACCCACGACCTCTTGAATGCAAATCAAGTGCTCTAGCCAGCTGAGCTAATTCCCCATTATGAAAAGAATTCAAAATGTAGAATTCTCAACTCTAAATTCCCAATATCGTCGTAGTCTCGGGCAGACTCGAACTGCCGACCTCTACATTATCAGTGTAGCGCTCTAACCGGCTGAGCTACGAGACTCTAATCGATAGTAAATAATGACAGCATTAGCAAAACGCATTGCTTAAAAAACCCCAAATTCAGTCGTCATACTTTCTCTAGAAAGGAGGTGTTCCAGCCGCACCTTCCGGTACGGCTACCTTGTTACGACTTAGCCCCAGTCACTAGTTTTACCCTAGGCAGCTCCTTTCGGTTACCGACTTCAGGCACTCCCAGCTTCCATGGCTTGACGGGCGGTGTGTACAAGGCCCGGGAACGTATTCACCGGATCATGGCTGATATCCGATTACTAGCGATTCCAGCTTCACGGAGTCGAGTTGCAGACTCCGATCCGAACTGAGACCGGTTTTGAAGATTTGCTCCTTCTCGCGAAGTGGCTGCTCTCTGTACCGACCATTGTAGCACGTGTGTAGCCCAGGACGTAAGGGCCGTGATGATTTGACGTCATCCCCACCTTCCTCACGGTTTGCACCGGCAGTTTCGTTAGAGTTCCCGACATTACTCGTTGGCAACTAACGATGGGGGTTGCGCTCGTTATAGGACTTAACCTGACACCTCACGGCACGAGCTGACGACAACCATGCAGCACCTTGTAATGAGTCCGAAGAAAAATTCATCTCTGAATCTGTCCCATTACATTTAAGCCCTGGTAAGGTTCCTCGCGTATCATCGAATTAAACCACATGCTCCACCGCTTGTGCGGGCCCCCGTCAATTCCTTTGAGTTTCAATCTTGCGATCGTACTCCCCAGGTGGGATACTTATCACTTTCGCTTGGCCACACATCTACCTGAAGTAGACATACAGCTAGTATCCATCGTTTACGGCGTGGACTACCAGGGTATCTAATCCTGTTCGCTACCCACGCTTTCGTCCCTGAGCGTCAGTATATTGTTAGTGATCTGCCTTCGCAATCGGTATTCTGTGTGATATCTATGCATTTCACCGCTACACCACACATTCTAACCACTTCACAATAACTCAAGTCTTTCAGTATCAAAGGCAATTCTACAGTTGAGCTGCAGGATTTCACCTCTGACTTAAAAAACCGCCTGCGGACCCTTTAAACCCAATGATTCCGGATAACGCTCGAATCCTCCGTATTACCGCGGCTGCTGGCACGGAGTTAGCCGATCCTTATTCTTACAGTACCGTCAAGCCCCGACACGTCGGGGTGTTTCTTCCTGTATAAAAGCAGTTTACAACCCGTAGGGCCGTCATCCTGCACGCGGCATAGCTGGATCAGACTTTCGTCCATTGTCCAATATTCCTCACTGCTGCCTCCCGTAGGAGTCTGGTCCGTGTCTCAGTACCAGTGTGGGGGGTCCCCCTCTCAGGGCCCCTACCTATCGTAGTCTAGGTGAGCCGTTACCTCACCTACAAACTAATAGGATGCATGCTCATCTTTTACCGCCGAAGCTTTAATCATTTAAACATGCGGAAAAATGATATTATAGGGGATTAATCCAAATTTCTCTGGGCTATACCCTAGTAAAAGGCAGATTGCATACACGTTACGCACCCGTTCGCCACTCGTCTTTCGGTGCAAGCACCAAAAGTTACCGTTCGACTTGCATGTGTTAGGCTTGCCGCTAGCGTTCATCCTGAGCCAGGATCAAACTCTTCGTTGTAAAAAAATTTATAATATTTAACAACTTGAATTGATAAAAGACTTTTCAGGAATGGTTTTGCTAATTCGTATAATGATATAAAATCATCGATACGCTGTCATATTTTCAATACTTTCAATGAACTTATTCATTCTTTCCTGTTAAACAGAAAAGCATGCAAATATACACTCCTTTCATATTCTACCAAATATATTTTAAGAAAATAAATTAATTTTTTGTAACAAAATTATTAACACACTGATTTTCAGCATTCTTACGAAGATTTTTAATATTCTTGTTTTCTTAAAATATCTTCAATAAAATAATCCTCGCGACTAATTTTTGGATTAAATTTTTCTTTTAGCGAAATATCGAAAGCTCTTGCAACTAAATTGTATGAAAATGCTCGAAATCCGTTTCTCAATTCTTTGAGCAACTGATATGTAGTTTTACCAGTCTCACGATGAACAAGTTTGACTAAAATTTGACCTTCGGACCTAGTTAATTTTTTTAATTCTTCAGTGAACTCTTCTTGAATATATTTTTCAACAATTCTGGTGTATCTTTTTCTCTTGTACCTCTTTTTTAGGGTAGATAGTCGAATGTTAAGTTTATTTAACCTTTCAGCGGCCAAAACTGCATATGGGTATACCTTAAGGGTTTTTCTTCGAAGTATTAAATATTTAATTCTCTCATCCGAATCTTTAAAATTAATTTCATTGTAAACCGTAACCTCTGAAAGTTCAAATTCTTTTTTAGTTATTGAATCGTCTTCAAATTTGTAGTAGATTTCTTCGCTCTCTTGTGAAACAACAGATGGTAATATCATAAAACACAACATTAATACTAAAGGAAATTTCACAGTTCAAATTTATAAATAAAATAAAGGTTTGTAAGTGGGATTTACTTAATTTTGAAAACTAAATTAAATATATATGGCAAAGAGCATTCTAAATGATAAATCGCTTAAGTTTTTGGAATCTTATCTTAATAACCCTTCACCTACTGGTTATGAGTGGGAAGGTCAAAAAATATGGATGGACTATCTAAAACCGTACGTCGATGAGTTTATTACTGACACTTACGGAACAGCTGTTGGTGTAATTAATCCAAAATCAAATTTTAAAGTTGTAATTGAAGGTCATTCTGATGAAATATCATGGTATGTTAACTACATCACTGATAAGGGTCTAATCTATGTTATACGCAATGGTGGAAGTGATCATCAAATAGCTCCTTCAAAATGGGTTAATATTCACACAAAAAAAGGTATAATTAAAGGAGTGTTCGGTTGGCCAGCAATTCACACAAGAATAGCAGGTAAAGAAGAAGCTCCCAAATTAGAAAACATATGTATAGATGTTGGTGCAAAAGACAAAAAAGAAGTTGAAAAAATGGGCATTCATGTTGGATGCGTAATTACATATCCTGACTCTTTCCAAATCCTAAATAAAAACAGATTTGTTTGCAGAGCAATTGATAATAGAATTGGTGGTTTTATGATTGCAGAAGTTGCAAGACTTTTAAAAAAAAATAAAAAAACACTTCCCTTTTGTTTGTATGTTACAAACTCCGTCCAAGAGGAAATTGGATTAAGAGGAGCACAAATGATAACTGAAACTCTAAAACCAAATGTAGCCATTGTGACCGATGTTTGTCATGACACTTCAACTCCTATGATTGATGTAAAAAAACAGGGTGACAATGTCATTGATAAAGGACCTGTTATCTCTTATGCTCCAGCAATTCAAAACAACCTTAGAGAAAGAATAATTGAAACTGCTGAAAAGAAAAAAATCCCTTTTCAAAGGCATGCTTCATCTAGGTACACTGGAACTGATACTGATGCTTTTGCTTACAGTAACGGAGGTGTTGCCTCTGCCTTGATTTCTTTACCATTAAGATACATGCATACTACTGTGGAATTAGTTAGCAGAGACGATGTTGAAAACGTTATAAAATTAATTTACGAAACGTTGTTGACGATTGCACCGGATGATGATTTTAGCTACTTTAAATCTTAATTATTTCGTATGAAGTTCCTTCATAATATGAAATAAATTTTGACTTGCTTTATTGTCGCCAAATGAATCATGCAAATCTGAGTATAGTCTAAACAATTTTTTATAAGCTTTGTTTTCAGAAAAATTAGGTTTGAATACCTCTTTACTCTCAACTGATAATTTATTAACTAGAGAACTGATATCAATATCTTTTTTATTGTGAGTTTTATATGTAATTGCTGCCATAATTCCCGCTCCCACAGAAACTGCATTTTCATTACTGACCAATCTGACTGGGACCCCCAAAACATCAGCATATATCTGTATAAATAATTTATTTTTATGACCTATACCACCTGTAGCAATTACTTCATCAATTACTACCCCTTTGGTCTCTATAAGTTTTATAATTTTTAGAGCACCATAGGCAGTTGCCTCAATTAGAGCTCTGTATATTTCATAATCTTGAGTATTTAAAGTTTGTCCCAAAATCAATCCTGATAATTTTTGATCTGCTAAAATATTTCGATTTCCATTATTCCAATCTAAAGCCAATAAACCTGAATCTCCTGCTTTTATTTTTGATGCTTTTCTAGTAAGTTCCAAATGATAATCAGCTTCTCTTTTTAGTACTTTTCTTACCCACCAGTCAAGTAAATCACCAACTGCCGCTTGACCAGCCTCGATTCCAATATAGCCAGGTAACACAGAATCATTTACAATTCCTGAAACACCCTCAAGATCCTCAAAACTTTCACTTTTTGGAAAAACCATAATATCACATGTTGAAGTTCCAATGATTTTAACAAATTTTCCAGGTTTTATCCCTGCTCCTATTGCACCGACATGTGCATCAAGAGCACCAACTGAAATTGGAATGCCCTCGGGCAAGCCAGTACGCATTGACCATTCAGTACTCAAATAACCTAAAACTTGCTCAAAACTATATGCCTTATCATAAAGTGATTCTCTAAGTTCTGATAGTTTAGGATGCAACTCATTCAAAAAATCTTTATCTGGTAGTCCTCCCCAGCTTTCACTATACATTCCTTTATGTCCCGCAGCACATATATTTCTTTTTAAATCTTTTATATTTTTAATTCCAGCCAACATAGCAGGGATGAAATCAGACTGCTCAATCCATGTATGAGCAGAATTAAAAACTTCTTCATCAATATTTAAACAATGCCATATTTTTGACCAAAACCATTCAGATGAGTATGAACCCCCGCATTTTGCTAAATATCCAGGCCTCATAACTTTAGCTTTTTCCGTAATTAGTCCAGCTTCTGCAACTGCTGAGTGATCTTTCCAAAGCCATGCATAAGCATTTAAATTATTTTTGAATTTATTTTGAAACATTAATGGGTTTAAGTTTTTGTCTACTGGGATTGGTGTAGAACCAGTTGAATCTACACCAATCCCAACAATATTGCTAAGGTTTTTATTTAAATTTTGAAAGTCTTTGAGGGTATTTTTAATTACTTTTTCAAGCGTTTCCAAATAGTCTTTCGGCGATTGTCTAGCAACTAGGGGGTTATTGGGGTCGCTATAAATACCTTGTTCGCCACCCGAATAATCATTAGCATGAGATGAAACAACCTCACCAGTTTCAATATTCAAAATACAAGCTCTTGCAGATGAGGTTCCAAAATCTAATCCAAGTGTATATTTTGGGTTCAAATTTATCTATTGAGTTTAACTTTAGTATTGTTTTCACCACCATTGATTAAATACAATAGAGGAAGTGGTCTATCAATACCCTCTTGAAACAAAGGCATTTCTTTCCATGGAGTGACAGACAGCACATTTGTCATATCCATCCAATATTGTAATCTATTTCTCTTTAAATTCCAAGTCATATGAAAATGGTTAGCAGGTGCATATTGTTTATACTCAAGCATCGAAGCATGTTTTGGAACAACAAAGGTATGAGGCCATGTAGGGTTCGCTGTCTCACAAATGAGTTTTGAAAATTTCATTGGAGGTAGAACTGTTTCTGCTTCATCCCAAACCAAAGAAAACATTCCGCTTAACGAGCTGTAAGCCAATCTTGCTGCAATGCCTTCAATACCTGCAGGAGATATAAAATGAACAGAATTTCCCATGTAAGAAAAATATTCAACAGCTTTTGGAAAACTAATTTTACCTATTATTTCATTGTGTGGTGTACCTGGAAGCGCAGCCCAATCAAATGATGCAGAGCCAGAGTTAACTCCATCAACAAATCCCTTTTTTTCCCAAATAGACTTACCACTAAGTTTAACCTTATTCTGTTTTGCAAATTCTTTAATTTCATTGGGCTCCCACACTTTTCTAAAATCCATAAAAAGTGGAGGATTACCCCCGGATAACCAAGTCATAAATAGCTGAGTAAGTAAGGCTTGAACATCAGCTTCAGTTGCATATGGAATAACTTCCTTTGGTCCATTGTGATCAAATGTCGAATTGAATAATGACTCCATAATATCAGCAACTGGTAGAGGAATTCCTCTTGAATCTGAACCCCATTCAAGCTGGCTCATAAAACCACCACCAACTGCGTTTAATTCTTTCATCATATTTCTTACAATCAAGTAAAGGGCTAAGCTTTTATCCAAATTATGCTCGTCAGTTTCTTTAGGTATTTCAATTTTTAAACAATCAGATTTTATCCATTTTTTTAATTTTAATAATTCGCGTTCATCATAAGATTTCTTAGTCAACATGTCCGACAATAACTTCATATCAAGTCGAGTTATCTCAATTCCAAATTGATTTCTTGTTGCTGAAACGTGAGGTAAGGCAGTCTCCATGCCCATAGAGTCATGACCAAACACTACAACACGTTTTCCTTTTAGTGCTTGAAATGTAACTGCAGCATAACACCAATCAATTAGTGATTCTTTAGTTTTTTTAGTCATAATAGGATCGATACCAACATCATTCCAACTCCCAACATTTATGTGACTTAGACGTCCTGATTGAGCTAGAGCACCATTGGTTGCGTGTGTGAAAACAACACCAGGTCTAGGACCACTATTACCTGTTGTAAAATTAAAGGGTGTATCATTTGGAAAATGTGCCAACAAAGACATTACCGTAAGTTGTGGAAAAGCCCAGGTATCAGGAACACATATAATAATATTAACACCAGCTTTTTTAAATTGTACTGAGACCTGATCAGCTTGTCTTTCACCATCAACTAAAATTTCTGAATACACAACTGGAATCTCCTTTTTATCAGGCGAAACAACGTGACCAGCAATTTGATTGGCTGCCATCTTTACAATGTTTTTTGCTCTGGTTCTGGAATCCTTATCTATTCTTGGATCACAGGTTGCAAAAATCCCTATGACAGGTAATTCAGTCTTATCAATTTCTCTGTTAGTTAGTTTTGTTGCTTTCATAATCATTAATTTATGAAATTAATTTTTATCTTAAAATCTTCAAAGAGCGATAACTATAAATAGTAACAACCAAAAGACCAAATAATGGCATAATGAAAGAGAAATTTACTTCATCAATAAAACCTAGTATCTGAATATCACTAAATCCCGGACCGCCCCAGTCTAAAATTGTTGCCTGTACTGGTGGCATTAATGCTCCACCAACAATTGCCATCACAAGACCAGCTGAACCTAATTTTGCTTCCTCTTTCATTCCATCTAGGGCAATTCCATAAATGGTTGGGAACATTAGTGACATGGTCATTGAAATTCCTATCAGACAATATAAACCAACTATACCCTCGAGTAAAATTGTACCAGATGTTAATATCATACCAATTATTCCAAATAAGAACATCAGCTTTGCAGGCTGTATGAAGTTGAACAACCAGGTGCACAGCCATCTGCTACATAAGAAGAGACACATTGCAGCCATATTATACCATGACGCAGTTAGATGTTGTTCGTCAGGGAGGTCACTATTTATATTATCTACATATTGAAATATGAATGTCCAACACATTATCTGTGTTCCTACATAAAATGCTTGTGCAATTACACCTTCATAGTATCTTTTGTTTCTTCTAAGTATATAAATGTTTTCCTGAACGGATAATTTAATTTTTTCATCTTTTCCAGGAATTTTGATGAAAAAGATCACAAACATAACAGCAAAAATTAAAATTCCTAAACCTACGTAAACTTCACTTATAATGTTTAAATCTTCTTGCCTTATAAATGCAATTTGATCGGGACTAAGAGCATTATAGGCATCAGGGCTATAATCATCAGATCTTAGGTTTTCTATGATAATCAATTGAGCAATAGCCATACCCATTAAACTTCCTATTGGGTTGAATGCTTGGGAAAGATTCAAACGTTGGGTCGCAGTTCTAGAATCCCCAAGAGATAGAATGAATGGATTTGCTGTTGTTTCAAGAAAAGCAAGTCCAAATGTCAAGATATAAAGAGACATAAGAAAAAATGTAAACTGCTCATAAACTGCAGCTGGCCAAAATAGAATTGCACCAATTGCGTATAGCAATAAACCAATCAAAATACCAGATTTATAATTATATTTTCTAATGAATAATGCAGCTGGAATTGCCATAGTTCCATATCCACCATAGAACGCAAGTTGAACTAAAGCAGCTTGAAAATTTGATAATTCTGGCATTACTTTCTTAAAAGCGGAAACCATTGGATTTGTTACATCATTTGCAACTCCCCATAAAAAAAACATTGAGGTAATAGCAATAAAAGGAATGAGGTATTTCTTTTCAACCAAAATAGGTTTTTTGGAAAATTTAGACATATACTAATAAATTAATTTTTTTCATTAACTATTTGCTTGACTATTTCCGGGTTAAGTAGTGTTGATATATCCCCAAAGTTATCGGTTTCACCTGCAGCAATTTTTCTTAAAATTCTCCTCATGATTTTACCACTTCTTGTTTTTGGTAAACCATCAACAATTTGGATTTTTTCAGGTTTTGCTATGGGGCCAATTGTTTTGGAAATAAGTTGATTTATTTCTACTGTGATTCCATCAATATTTTTATCATTTTTTAAAATTACAAATGCGTAAAGAGCGTTTCCTTTGATTTCGTGTGGATATCCGACAAGAGCACTCTCAACCACATTTTCATGTAGATTTATTGCATCCTCAATTGGTGCTGTACCTAAATTGTGTCCAGAAACAATTACGACATCGTCTACCCTGCCTGTAATTCTGTAATTTCCTTGATCATCTCTAAATGCACCATCGCCGGGAAAATAATATCCAGGGTAATTTGAAAAGTAAACATCATTGTATCTCTCATGATCTCCATATATAGTACGAGCTATTGATGGCCATGGAAACTTAATCGCAAGTATACCATTTCTATTATTTTCATGAAACTCTTTTCCATCATCGTCAAGAAGGACGGGTTGTATACCAATCAAGGGTTTGGTGGCAAAAGTTGGTTTTCCTTTTGTAACATTAGCAAGTGATGATATCATGATACCACCTGTCTCAGTTTGCCACCATGTATCAACGATTGGACACTTATCCTTTCCTATATTTTCATTGTACCATTTCCAGGCTTCTTCATTAATTGGCTCTCCAACGGTACCAAGAACTTTCAATGAAGATAAATCATACTTTCTAACAAAATCAAGAGAATGTTTTGCTAATGCTCTTATTGCAGTAGGAGCTGTGTAAAACTGATTAACTCTATGTTTTTCGCAAATTTCCCAAAATCTTCCAAAGTCAGGATAAGATGGTACTCCTTCAAACATTATTGTTGTTGCACCATTCAGCAAGGGCCCATAAACAATATAACTATGTCCGGTAATCCATCCTATATCAGCTGTGCACCAGTATACATCATTATGTTGGTACTGAAATACGCTTTTGAAAGAATATGATGAGTAAACCATATAACCTCCGCATGAATGCACCATTCCTTTTGGTTTTCCGGTAGATCCGGATGTATAAAGAACAAATAATGGGTCCTCAGAATCGAGCTCTATGGAGTCAAATTTATCAGATTCTCCATTTAACTCCTCATGCCACCATTTATCAATTTTATTCAACTTAATTCTACTGTTAATTCTCTTTAAAACAATACAACTTTCAACAGAAGGGCATTTTGTCAGAGCTTCATCAGCAATAGATTTTAAATCAATTGTTTTATTTCCTCTAAAACTTCCGTCGGCAGTGAGCAACATTTTACAATTTGCATCGTTAATTCTAGCGGCCAATGCTGTAGCCGAAAACCCTGCAAACACTACAGAATGAACAGCACCTACCCTTGCACATGCTAAGACTGCAATTGCAAGCTCAGGAACCATTGGCATGTAAAGACAAACCCTATCTCCTTTTACAATATTATTTTTTTTTAAAACATTTGAAAACTTACAAACTTTTGAGTGTAATTCTTTGTATGAAATTCGTTGACACTCTTCAGTTGGATCATTGGGTTCAAAAATTATTGCTGTTTTTTCTGCTTTTTTTGTAAGATGTCTGTCAAGACAATTTTCTGTGATATTTAATTTTCCATCCAAAAACCATTTAAAATCAGGTTTTTTAAAATCAAACTCAAATGTTTTGTTCCATTTTTTTTTCCAAGTAAATGTTGAAGCAACATCAGACCAAAAACTATTCGGGTCTTCTATACTTTGTTGATATAGCTTATTGTACTCTATTTCAGTTTTTGGTATGTAGTTTTCAATTAATTTCAATTCTTAAAATATTCTTTTAAAAGCCTTTTATTAATATCATAAACCAAGGTTGGGCCATAAAAAATCCACCCTGTATAGATTTGAACAAGTGATGCCCCCGCATTTATCTTTTCAACTACATCATCAGGTGTCATTATACCTCCAACAGCAACGATAGGAAGTTTATCTCCAGCCTGGTTTTTGATCAATTTAACCATCTCTGTACTTCTTTTAGAAAGCGGCTTTCCACTCAGACCACCACTTTCATTTTTTAATTTGTCTGATTTTAAATTCTCTCTAGCAACTGTCGTATTTGAACATATTATACCGTCTATATTTAATTCCATTAAGAGCCTGACAACATCTGCAAGCTGTCTATTAGATAAATCAGGTGAAACTTTAACGAGAATCGGCTTCCGCTCACCTATGTTATTTTCTAAAATCAAGGTTTTTAAAATCTTTTTTAGAAAAGAAGATGACTGTAGGTTTCTAAGCTCTGGGGTATTAGGTGAGCTAACATTTATCGCAAAATAATCAACATATGATCTTAACTTTTTAAAACATTCTAGATAATCCTCATGTGCTTTAGAGTTTGGTGTTGATTTATTTTTTCCAATATTTGCTCCAATGGGTAAGCTCGTGTTGTAAAATTTAAATTTTTTATTTTTTAATCTTTTAACTACGGCATCTACTCCGTCATTATTAAATCCCAATCTATTTATCAATGCATCATCTTTTGTTAAACGAAATATTCTCTTTTTCGGGTTTCCTTCCTGAGCTCTGGGTGTAACAGTTCCAATCTCAGTAAATCCAAAACCTCCAAGCCTTCTTATAGATGTGACTATTTCTGCATTTTTATCAAATCCTGCAGCTAGACCCACAGGGTTTGGAAAATTGATGCCAAAAACCTTTTTTTCTAACAAAGGTGATGTGAAACGCATATCTGGTGAACCGGCACCACCGAGTAATTTAGTCCATTTTATCAAAAAGTTATGTACTAGTTCCGGATCAAAAAGAAAAAAAAGTGGTCTAATAAAATATTTCCACATTCCTCTAAGTCTTATTTCTTTTTGTTTAATTCTGAAGATAACTCAAAAGATAACGCTGTCTTATCAAATTTGATTTTACCAGCCATAGTTAAAATAACACATGTATTTTTAGTATCGTTAACTTCAATAATTTTACCGTGCATTCCGCTTTTTGTAACTACAAGATCTCCATTTTTTAAAGAGGATAAAAATTTCTTTTCTTTTTTTGCCTTTCTGCTCTGCGGGAGTATAAATAAAAAATACAGAGCAAACATCATTAGGATGATTGGTGTCCACTGACTAATTCCTTCCATTTATTTTATTTATTTAATACGAACCCACTCATACGAATAATTTTTTTAGAATTTTTCGTATTTGTTGTTAAAGTTATTGACTTTACTTGTTTTCCTGTCTGGCCGGATGAATCAAATCTTGCTTTGATCACACCTGTCTCACCAGGCATTATCTCCTTATCTTTTGGGTATTCAGGAACTGTACATCCACATGAGGCAGATGCATCATATATAATTAGGTTACTTTCTCCAGTATTTTTAAAAGTGTAGTTTACCTCAACTATCTCACCATCCGTTACTTCTCCAAAATCATAAGTGTCAAAATCAAATTTTATAATTGGTAGTACAGATTCTTGTTTTAATCTTTTTTCAGTTTCTTCAAGATTTTGCTGATTTATTTTCTTTGT
This sequence comes from uncultured Bacteroidota bacterium, assembly GCA_902598295.1. GTDB lineage: Bacteria > Bacteroidota > Bacteroidia > Flavobacteriales > Flavobacteriaceae > Eutrophosalina. The sequence continues at coordinate 18,786 of CACKBA010000014.1, read as the reverse complement.
TGGATTATTATCGCATGACACAGTCATAAGACATAAAACAGTCAAAGTAATAAAAATATAATAGTGTCTTTTCATGTCTTTAAATTTAGTAAATTATCAGAACGTTTAATGTTTTTTTTTATCAATCCTTCATCTTTCAAATCCCGCATGATACGATTTAAAATACCATTTATAAATCCACTGCTGTTCGGACTGGAGTAATCTTTAGATATTTCTATATACTCATTTAAACTAACATTAACAGGGATATTTTCAAAAAATTTAAATTCTGTAATACACATTTTCATCAACAGATTATCAATTAAGGCTATTCTATCACTTTCCCATTGTGGGGTGTATTTTGAAATTAATTTTTCGAAGATAATATCATTATCAATTGTTTTTTTAAACAAATTCCAACCAAACAATTTGTCATCTCTATCCTTAAAAATTGTCTTATTAATATTTAATTTTTTTACTTTAGAAAAGTTTAATAAAACATTTAAAACCTCAGTATTTATAAGCGGATAATCATCCGCCCATCCAATTTCACAGTCTTCATAAAACCCATATAAGTTTGAATCTGTTACAATAATTTCTTTAAAAATTTTAATTAAATAAGAAATAGAATCATCATGCTCTGAAAAATTTTTAAGAAATTCCGCATTATAAATTTTATCAAAAACTTGCTTCACAATCTTAGTCTCATTTTTAAAGTAATCAAGATTGTTTTTAGAATGATATTTTTCAATAAATTTTGAGTTTTCAATTGCTTGGATAAATTTGTTTTCAATTATAATATCAACCAAAAAATCAACTTCTGATTTGTAATATTTTTTTTTGTTAACCTCAATTTGTCTTTCAGTCTCTCGTTTGATTAAAACAAAGAAGTAGAGCTGAGTAACAAAAAATTGATAAAATTTTTTAGTAGTATTATTAAAAAAATTATAGAGTTCCTTATTTGTGGATTTTGATCTGTTTTGTGAATACAAAATTTGGAGAATTTTAACTCTTATATGTCTTCTATTTAACATGATAATGAACCTAGAGCAAAAGTAAAATTTATTTATTAATAAATGTCTAATTATGAATTATCTTTGACGGTCATCTTATGAAATCTTTAAATTATTTAAACAAATTTTTTTATGAATATAGATTCAGGATATTAATTGGAATCCTCATTACAATCATAGCAAGAATATTTGCTTTAGTTGCTCCAAACTTGATTGGAGACTCAATTACAATAATAGAAAATTATTTGAGGAGTGGAGGAAACCCATCAATTTTAAAAAAAAACTTAATCAGTAATATCTTTTTTATTGTAGGTGCTTCCATAATGGCAGGAATATTCACTTTCGTAATGAGACAAACACTTATTAATGTCTCAAGGTTCATTGAATTTGATTTAAAAAATGAAATTTTTCAAAAATATCAAGAATTAAATATTAGTTTTTACAAAAATAGTAGAATTGGTGATTTGATGAATAGGATTAGCGAGGATGTTAGTAAGGTCAGAATGTATGTAGGACCTGCTTTAATGTATTCGATAAATACAATCACATTATTTATAATAATAATTACATATATGTTGAGTATAGATGTTAAATTAACACTTTACACAATAACCCCATTACCATTACTCTCATTAGTAATTTACAAACTCAGTAAAAGAATAAATATTAAGAGTATGAAGGTTCAAGAATCACTATCAAAATTGACCACAATTGCTCAAGAATCTTTTAGTGGAATTTCTATTATTAAATCTTACACAATTGAACAAGAACTAAGTAACCACATTGAGGATGTATCAATGGAGACAAGAAACCGACACATTGATTTGGCTAAGTTCCAATCCTGGTTTCTTCCAATGATGGTTTTATTAATAGGAATGAGTAACATTTTAGTTATATACATTGGAGGAAATCAATTTATTAATGGCAAAATTGAACTGGGTGTACTTGCAGAATTTATAATTTATGTAAATATGCTAACATGGCCTGTAGCCACAGTTGGATGGGTAACTTCAATTGTTCAACAAGCGGAGGCTAGCCAATCAAGAATTAATCAATTTTTAAATGAGAAAATTAAGATAATTAATAAAAGTTCGAAAATTTTAAAAATCAAAGGAGAAATTGAATTCAAAAACATAAATTTTACTTATGAAGAAACAAACATAAAAGCACTTTCAGATATTAATTTTAAGTTAAAGAATGGAGAATCATTAGGAATAATAGGGCCTGTAGGTTGTGGTAAATCAACATTATTAGAACTAATTGTAAGAAATTATGATCCTAAATCAGGTGAAATTTTAATTGATAATATAGATTTAAAAAATCACAACATAAACAACATAAGAAATAATATTTCTTATGTTCCTCAAACAACTTTTTTATTCAACGATACAATTAAAAACAACATTCGTTTTGGTAAAAGTGATGCAGAAATTTCAGATATAAAGAAATACTCAAAAATTTCATGTATAAATGATGAAATTGAGGAGTTCCCAAAAAGATACAATTCTATTTTAGGTGAAAGAGGAATAAATCTATCAGGTGGTCAAAAACAGAGAATTGCTCTTGCTCGTGCATTAATTAAAAAACCAAAAGTTTTATTGTTAGATGATTGCTTATCAGCCGTTGATTTAGAAACTGAAAATACAATTACTCAAAACCTCCAAAAAGAAACTAATAATATTACAAAAATAATTGTCAGTCAAAGGACATCCACAATAAAGATGTGCAATAAAATTATAGTTCTCAATCAAGGTAAAGTTATAGAAATTGGCAACCATGAAGAATTAATAAAAAACACTGAGGGTTACTATCACCAAATCAATTATAAACAAAACAAAAAAACTCACTAAGATTTTGTTGATTTTACTTTTTTAACCATTTTTGGTACAAATAATAAAAATGGAAGAAAGTAAACAATACTTAAACGAAGATATATTTTCCAAGGTTGTAAGGGCTGGAAGAAGAACTTATTTCTTTGACGTAAGATCAACCAAAGCGGGAGACTACTATCTCACAATTTCGGAAAGTAAAAAATTTACCAATGATGATGGAACATTTTACTTCAAAAAACACAAAATTTATCTCTACAAGGAAGACTTCGAAAATTTTTCAAATATTCTTAACGAAATGACTAAGTATATTATTGATGAAAAGGGAGAAGAAGTAATTAGCGAAATACATGATAAGGATTTTAAAAAAAATGAAGATGCACATAATGGTGAAAATCAATCAAAAGAAGAGAGTAAAGACGAAAAAAGTGGTGAAGTTGAATTGGAAGATATTTAAATTTTCCTAAATGGTCTTTTAATAATTTTCCAAAAGTTATTTTCATCATTATAGTTATCATCTATTCCGTAACAAATATCTTTGGTATCTAAGTTCATGTATGTCCCAAAAATGCGGTCCCAAATCGAAAAAATATTACCATAGTTAGAATCAGTATAAGGCATTTTGTAATGGTGATGAACCTTGTGCATGTTTGGTGAAACAAAAACAAATGACATTAAATAATCAAATTTCTCAGATATATTGATGTTAGCATGATTGAATTGAGAAAATGCTACAGAGATAGATTGGTATAAAAAAACCATTGCTATTGAGGATTCCGAAATAAATACAGCTATTAACGTAAAGAAAAATCTAACAAAACTCTCTATTGGATGATGTCTATTGGCTGTAGTTGTATCAACACTTTTGTCAGAATGATGAACAGCATGTATTGGCCACAAAAATGATATTTTGTGTTGAACAAGGTGTGCTAAGTAGGCACCAACAAGATCAAGTATCAAAAGGGTAATGATGAAACGAGTAACTCCATTAATTTCTAAATAAGTAAATAATCCAATTTTATTAACATATACGAAGTCAGATGTCTTTACAATCAAAAATGCTAAACTAAAATTTACAAGTATTGTAGTAACTGTTAATAATATGTTTGTTATTGCATGCTTGAATTTATTATAAGATAATATTCGAAAAGGTATAATTCCCTCCAGCAACCAAAAAAATGAAATTCCAAGTGCAAGTATCAATGCTCGCTGTAAGGAAGAAATTTCTAAAAAGAATGAATTAATTATTTCCATTAAATATTTCTTAAATTTACAAAAATCAGTATATCAAATCATATAATCTTTAAAAATGGCTAGAACACCATCAAAAATGATTGATTTAGGTTCAAATCTTCCAGATTTCAATCTTATAAACACAATTGACAATGAATTCTTTGATAAAAAAAAACTCAATACAGAAATCGGAACACTAGTTATGTTTATATGTAATCATTGTCCATTTGTAATTCATATTATAGATGAGATAATTTCAATATCCAAGTTTTACAAAGGAAAAATCAATATTATAGCTATTAGTAGTAATGATGTTATAAATTATCCTCAAGATTCACCTAAGATGATGAAAAAACTGGCAATTGATAAAAAGTTTAATTTTCCTTATTTATACGATGAAAGTCAAAACGTTGCTAAATCATTTGATGCAGCATGTACGCCTGATTTTTTTCTTTATGATGACAAAAAAAAATTAGTTTATAGAGGACAACTAGATGATTCCAGACCTGGCAATGATATAGAAGTTACAGGAGTCGACCTAAGAAATGCAATTGAATGTTCATTAAAGAAAAAAGAAAACACTTCTACTCAGAAACCAAGCATAGGATGTAATATAAAGTGGAAAGACTTATGATGCATGTTTTGAATAAAAATATAATCTAAACAAAGCTAAATCATCAGTTTCATAATCATCTGAAAATTCCTCAATAACTTCATCCAGTGAATCAGATTGTAGTTCTGAAAAGAACTCACTTAATTCATCTATAGAGTCCTCATCAAAAATATCACTCACTAAATATGTTAAATCTAATTTTGTTCCCGAAAATATAATTGTTTCTAGCTCAGTAATAACATCTTTATATGATATTTTCTTTGAATTAGCAATTTCATCAATTGTAAGTTTTTTATCAACTGACTGTATGATGAAAAGCTTAGTAATTGAATTAGTTCCGGTTGATTTAATAATTGTTTCATGTACATCTTCAATATTGTTTTCTTTAACGTGCTTATTAATGATAATTATAAATGATTCACCAAATTTTTTAGCCTTACCTTCCCCTACTCCGTTAATTAATGAGAGTTGTTCAATTGAGGTTGGATATTTGTAAGTCATTTCATCAATTGATGAGTCTTGAAAAATTGCAAAGGGCGGTAAATTATATTTTTTTGACAAAGACATTCTTTCTTTTTTTAGAATGTTTAGCAATTCGACATCAATTACAAAACTTTTTTCTTTTTTGGGAATTTTAATTTGAGAATCGATGGAATAATCACGATCGGTTGACATCATAATAGTATGTGGTTGAATTAGAAACTTATGACCTAAATTTGAAATTTTTAGAACCCCATAACTTTCTATGTTTTTGATTAAAAGTTTTTCTACAATCATTCTCCTCAATACAGATTTCCAAAAAATAATTCCCTCATTATTTCCAAATCCAAACAATTTAGTTTCAGTCAGTTTGTGAGATCTAATTAAAGTAGTCTCAATTCCTGAAATAAAACTTGCTATATCAATGAGCTTGTAATTTTCTTTTAATTCTATTATACAGTTTATAACATTAAATACATCTAAACTAATATCTTTTTTATCTTGGGTTTGGATAGAATTGTCATCCATTTTATTACCCAACCCATTAATTTCATCGTAATCCTCTCCAAAATAATTTAATAAATATTTTCTCCTTGACATGGATGTTTCACAATATGCAGATACATCCTCCAACAATGATAGACCTTGTTCTTTCTCAGAAATGGGTTTGGATGATAAAAATTTTTTTAATCTTTCTATATCATCGTGTGAATAAAAAGCTAAGCAGTAACCCTCTCCTCCATCTCTTCCAGCCCTTCCAGTTTCTTGATAATAAGATTCTATGGATTTAGAAATATCATAGTGTATTACATACCTGATATCAGGTTTGTCTATGCCCATCCCAAAAGCAATTGTCGCAACCATTACATCACAATTTTGCATAAGAAAATCATCTTGATTTGAGGATCTTATTTTTGAATCTAATCCTGCATGATAGGGAAGAGCTTTAATATTATTAATTTTTAGTAACTCTGAAAGTTCATCTACTTTTTTACGAGACATGCAATATATAATCCCAGATTTTGTTTCATTAGATTTGATAAACGAAATAATCTGTTTGTCAATGCTATTATCCTTATGTCTAACCTCATAAAATAAATTTGGTCTATTGAAAGATGATTGAAATATTTTATGATTTTTAAGATTGAGGTTTTTAACAATATCATCTCTTACTTTAGGTGTTGCAGTCGCAGTTAAAGCTATCTTTTTAATATTAGGATTAATCTTGTTACATATTTCTGAAATATTTCTATAATCAGGTCTAAAATCGTGACCCCATTCTGAAATACAATGTGCTTCGTCAATAGCAACAAAAGAAATTGTCTGTTCTTTAAAAAATGTGATATTTTTTTCTCTGGAAAAAGACTCGGGTGAGATGTAAACCAACTTTGTTTGACCATTTAAAATATTTTCTTTTACAAGTTTCTTTTCATTTGATGAAAGCGTGGAATTATAAACACTTGCAATAATCTTATTCTCAAATAAAGCATTCATTACATCCACCTGATTTTTCATTAACGCAATGAGTGGAGAAACGACAATAGCAACTCCTTTCATGTATAATGCTGAAATTTGATAGCAGAGGGATTTTCCTCCCCCTGTAGGCATTATAACCATTGTATCATTTCTTGAAATTAAGGATTCTATAATTTCATACTGATTTTCTCTGAAACTATTAAAACCAAAGTGTTTTAACAACAAATTTGAAAGATCTGTTTTTAGGTTCATTGTATGTCAAATAAGGTATATTTGTACCTTAGTATTAAATATAACTAATTAAAACCCTCATCAAGGTATAATCTAAACAAGTTGTGAACAAAAAAGACATCAGAAAAATATCAGAAAAGGTGATTAAAATTCAGCAAGACACAATTGAAGATTTAAAAATAAATGTTGCTGACGATGTAATTAAGGTCATTCAATATTTAGCAAAAATAGATGGTAAAATTATAGTGACCGGAATCGGTAAAAGTGCCTTAGTTGGAATGAAAGTAGCAGCAACACTAAATTCCACTGGTTCCCCCTCTGTTTTTATGCATGGATCTGATGCTTTACATGGTGATGTGGGTGTTGTATCAAATAAAGATGTTGTAATTATAATATCTAAAAGTGGCAACAACAGAGAAACTATAGAACTCGTAAAAAATTTGAAAAAAAGTGAAAACGTAATTATTGGTTTGAGTTCAAACAAAGATTCATTTTTAGCCAAAAACTCGAAGTATCTTGTTCATACCCCAATCAAAAAGGAAGCATGCCCACACAACCTTGCACCTACAACAAGTTCAATAATTCAGATGCTGGTTGGAGACATAATTGCAATCTCCTTAATGAAATTTAAAAATTTTGATGAAAAGTCGTTTGCAAAATTTCATCCCTCAGGCTCACTAGGAAAAAAACTAACCCTCACAGTCTTTGATATTCTAGATGATAATTTAAAACCAATGGTCTATACTAACGATACATTAAAAAAAGCGATTGATGAAATATCTTCAAAAATGTTAGGTGCTACAGTCATAATGAATCAAAAGAAAATTGTAGGTATAATTACTGATGGGGATGTAAGAAGAATTCTCAGCAAATACAAGGACCCTTTGAGTCTAAAAATTAGTACTCTTGTAAATAAACAACCCCAAACAATAGATTACAAATACCTAGCTGTTGATGCTTTAAGGTTGATGAACTCGAAGAAAATTTCTCAGTTAATTGTAACAAAAGGAAATGAATACATAGGATTGGTTCATATCCATCAAATTTTAAAATCGGGGATTTAATATGGCAAAAGTTGACCCAAATGAAATGTCTTTTTTAGACCATCTTGAGGATCTTAGATGGCATATTTTAAGAGCAATAATGGGAATTGTTTTTGCAGGTTCAATAGCATTTATATTTAAAGACTATATCTTTGACAATATAATTTTTGGACCAAAAGATCCTGATTTTATAACCTACAGAATTCTATGTAATATATCCAACTTTATTGGTCTTAATGATAGTTTTTGTATAACTGAATTACCTTTTAGAATTCAAAGTAGAACAGTTTCTGGACAATTTTCAGCTCATATAATGACATCAATTGCAGCAGGGTTTGTTATTTCTTTCCCATATGTTTTGTATCAATTTTGGAGCTTTATCAGTCCTGGTCTATACAATAATGAAAGAAAATATGCTAAAGGATTTATTTTTATATCTAGTCTCTTATTTTTTATTGGTGTATCATTTGGATATTATGTAGTATGTCCTCTATCAATCAACTTTTTAGGGAATTATACGGTTAGTCAAGAGGTTTTTAATGATTTTGATTTGAGTAGTTATATTTCTCTAGTCAGAGCCTCAGCATTATCATCTGGTGTTATTTTTGAACTTCCAATAATAATTTATTTCCTAACTAAAATTGGATTGGTTACACCTGATATATTAGTAAAATACAGAAAATATGCTTTGGTTTTCGTTCTTATTCTGGCTGCAATAATTACACCTCCTGATGTTGCTAGTCAAATAATTGTTGCAATTCCTATTTTAATTTTGTACCAAATAAGCATCTACATTTCAAAAATTGTTTTAAAAAATAAATGATTCTAAAAACTTTAAATATTGTTAAGGAATATAAAAACAGAAAAGTCGTTGATAATGTTAACATTGAAGTTTCTCAAGGTGAGATTGTAGGTCTTTTAGGTCCAAATGGTGCTGGCAAAACAACATGTTTCTATATGATGGTTGGTTTGATTAAATCAGATTCAGGATCAATTTTATTAAACGATAAAAACATTTCTAATAATGCTATGTTTGAAAGGGCAAAACTTGGAATAGGATATTTAGCCCAAGAAGCTTCAGTTTTTAGAAAATTAAGTGTTGAAGATAATATTAAAGCGGTTTTAGAGATTGGTAGTTTGTCAAAAGTTGAGCAAAATAATAAACTAGAAGAACTAATTGAAGAATTTAGTTTACAAAAAGTAAGAAAAAACAGAGGTGATTTACTTTCAGGTGGTGAAAGAAGAAGAACAGAGATTGCCAGGGCATTAGCAACAAATCCAAAATTTTTACTTCTTGATGAACCTTTTGCAGGTGTTGACCCAATTGCAGTTGAAGAAATTCAAAAAATTATTTTCCAACTCAAAAATAAAAATATTGGTGTTCTAATTACAGATCATAATGTTCAAGAAACACTTGCAATTACTGATAGGACTTATTTAATGTTCGAAGGTACTATTTTGAAAGACGGTAAGCCTGAGGATTTGGCAAAGGATAAAGTTGTGAGAAAAGTATATTTGGGTCAAAATTTTATATTTAGGAAGAATAGGTTTGATGATTTACAAAAGTAAATTAAAAGAATTGTTTACTGGATCGTTTGTTGAAGTTCAAAAACTATGTGTAACACTAGAAGATTTTAATCTTAAATACATCGTTCAGGACTATAAAAAATCTGCAGTATTGGCAGGTTTTGGAATAACCAATTTAAACTACACACACAGATTACTTGTTTATAAAAATGATTATGATTTTGCTCTAAAAATTTTTAAAAATTACAAATCGAGTTTGATTTGATTGCTGATATCACCATTAGCCAAGTTAGATTCAATTTTTTCATCAATCACTTCAATTTCATTTAAATCATTAACTGGTGGTTCATATGGAATAGGGTCTAACTTATTAATCAATTTAATTTCTTTAGTGTCAAGTTGATTTCCTTTGGCCTTTAGTCCTTTGACTGAAATAAAACTAGCTAAATCAATTTTTCTTCTCTCGATTGACTTATCCCTATACACAACCTCAATCATGGGTTTCCAATCCGTTAAAACTATTTCTGTAATTATATCTTTAGATTTTTCAATATAATTTTGAGTTCCCTTGGTTAACCCAATAACAAATCTTTTTACAAAATATTTTTTCTTTTTTTGATTATAATATATAACTGTAATTGGCTTCACTCTGTCTAATTTCTCAAGAATGATCATATCTTCTGGGAAGTGCATATTAATATCTGGTTTAGCAATTCTAAATTTTCCTGATTGTTGAAAAATTATTAAATCATCATCAGCCTTAAACTCACCAAGTAGCTCTCCCCTGCTATCAACATTAATTCTTTGAATGGTTTCATCAAACCAAATTTTTCTTGGGTTTAAGGTAGATAGTCCCTGTTCTTTAAAAAGCACCTTTTGAACTGTATGTTTTGATACTATATTCCCTTTGACAGATCTGCCTTTAATTGCTAAATCAGCAAAATCTAGGTCCCATTTTAGTTTCTTTATGGAACCTGATTGGCGCAGAACAATTGTTACTATCTCAGCTTCCCCGTTAGGATTTGATGTCAAATGAAGAACACTTGTTTTAGGATGATCTGATGTTAAGTTATATATCTTGTCTCTAGTTACACCGGTTACACTAAATCTTTTTATGAATGTTATGCCTGTTTTACCATCTCTATATATCATGTTGTAGATTGTTCTAGAGTCTTTTTTCTTAAAAACAGCAACATGCTCAATTCCTTTTTCAATAAACTTCTTGTTTTCAACTTTAGTAACAACCATATTACCTTTTTTTGTAAAAACAATAATATCGTCAATATCAGAACATTCCTCTACAAATTCTTCCTTTCGAAGAGTTGTGCCTATAAAACCTTCCAATCTATTAACATAAAGTCTAGCATTTCTAACGACGACTTTTTTTACATCAACATCATCAAAAATTTTGATTTCAGTTTTTCTAACTCTGATCTTACCATATTTTAATTTTAAATCTTTGAAATAATTAATTGCAAAATCATTTAGGTTTTCCAAATTGAAATTAGTTTCTTCAATTTGATTTTCTATCTCAATAATTTTTTTATCGGCTTTATCAATGTCATACTTTGAGATTCGTTTAATTCTGATTTCTGTTAATTTAATAACATCATCATGAGTCACTACTTGTTTAAGTAATTCTATATGAGGTTTCAGACCATCTTTTATTGCCTCCAAAACCAATTCCCAAGAATCTTTGTCTTCGATTAACCTGTAAATTCTTTTTTCAATAAATATTTTTTCAAGAGTTGATGAGTGCCATAATTGATTTAACTCTTTCAATTTATTCTCTAATTCATTTTTTAGTAGTTCCTTTGTATTCATAGTTGATTTAATCAACATATCAGATACTCCGGTAAATAATGGTTTGTTATTTTCAATAATACAACCAAGTGGAGAAATTGATACTTCACAATTGGTAAAAGCAAATAGTCCATCAATTGTTTTATCAGGTGAAACTCCATTTGGGAGGTGAATTAGAATTTCAACATCAGAAGCAGTATTATCTTCAATCTTCTTAATTTTAATCTTACCCTTTTCATTGGCTTTTAAAATTGAATCAATTAAGCTACTGCTTGTTGTTGTGTAAGGTATTTGGGTTATTATTAAAGTATTTTTATTTAGCTGGTTTATTTTTGCTCTCACTTTAATCCTACCCCCTCTTTTTCCATCATTATAGTTTGTCACATCAACAACTCCTGAGGTTGGGAAATCAGGATATAATTGAAATTTTCTTCCCTTCAAACACTTGATTGATGCATCAATTAATTCAACAAAATTGTGAGGGAGAATTTTTGTTGACAATCCTACTGCAATTCCCTCAGCACCTTGTGCCAAAAGCAATGGAAATTTAACAGGAAAATTGACTGGTTCTTTTCTTCTTCCATCATATGATAGTTGCCAGTTGGTAATTTTGGGACTGTAAACAACATCAAGTGCAAACGGAGAAAGTCTAGCTTCAATATATCTAGATGCTGCTGCTGAGTCACCCGTTAAAATATTGCCCCAATTTCCTTGAGTTTCAATTAGTAACTCTTTTTGTCCTATCTGAACGATCGCATCTGAAATACTTGCATCGCCATGGGGATGATACTGCATTGTGTGCCCAACAATATTGGCAACTTTATTAAATCTTCCATCATCTAAGTCTTTCATGGAATGCAAAATTCTCCTCTGAACAGGTTTTAATCCATCCTCAATTGCAGGAACAGCTCTTTCCAAAATAACATAAGAGGCATAATCAATAAACCACTCCTTGTACATCCCCGAAATTGGAACTAAAAAATCTTCTTTATCAAAATTTTCTTCAATCATGCTGAGTCTATATCAACCTTTAAATTATCTATTATAAAGTTTTGTCTGTCAGGTGTGTTCTTTCCCATGTAAAATGACAACAGATTATCTACACTGGTCTCCTTATTTATAATTACAGGGTCCAGTCTTATGCTATCCCCAATAAAATTTTTGAATTCGTTTGGTGAAATTTCTCCCAATCCCTTAAACCTAGTTATTTCAACCTTTGAACCCAACTTGTCACATGCTTCACTTTTTTCTATATCTGAGTAACAATAGATTGTTTCCTTTTTATTTCTAACTCTGAACAGCGGTGTCTGTAATATAAAAAGATGACCCTCCTTTATCAACTCGGGGAAAAACTGTAGAAAAAAAGTTATAATTAATAAACGAATATGCATACCATCAACATCCGCATCTGTAGCTATTACAATTTTATTGTATCTGAGTTTTTCTATTCCTTCCTCGATATTTAATGCTGCTTGAAGAAGGTTAAATTCTTCATTTTCATAAACAATTTTTTTAGTCATTGAATACGAGTTGAGTGGTTTTCCTCTTAGGCTAAAAACTGCTTGGGTGTTAACATCCCTAGACTTTGTTATTGAACCGCTGGCAGAATCCCCCTCAGTAATAAATATTGTAGTATCTAATCTTTTTTCATTACTCATATCTCCCAAGTGAACTCTGCAGTCTCTTAATTTTTTGTTGTGTAAACTTGATTTTTTTGCTCTTTCTCTAGCTAATTTTCTGATTCCTGATAATTCTTTTCTTTCTCTCTCAGCCTGTATGATCTTTCTTTGAATTCCCTCAGCAACATCTTTATTCTTGTGAAGATAATTATCAAGATTTTTTGATATGAATTCTAATATGTATGAACGCACCGTTGGCAAGCCACCTCCCATCTCAGTTGATCCAAGTTTAGTTTTTGTCTGGGACTCGAAAACTGGCTCCATAACTTTGATACTAATGGCTGAAATTATTGATTTTTTTATATCAGAAGAATCATAATTTTTTTTAAAAAAATCTCTAATTGTTTTTACTATTGCCTCCTTAAAAGAATTTAGGTGAGTCCCACCTTGACTTGTATTTTGTCCGTTTACAAAAGAATAGTACTCTTCGCTGTAATGTTTTTTATTATGCGTTATTGCAATTTCTATATCATTTCCCTTTAAATGTATAACTGGATATAAAAAATCATCAATATTATTATTGTCTTCGACAAGGTCTTTTAACCCATTTTCAGATTTAAATTTTTCTCCATTAAAAATTATTGAGAGACCAGGATTTAAGTATACATAGTATTTTATCATCTTTACTATGTATTCATTTCTAAATTTATAATTTTTAAATATTGATGAATCTGGTTGAAAAATAATTGCAGTTCCTTTTCTTTTCGTAGATTCTTCAATGGGTGGTGAATCGATAATTTCACCCAATTCGAAACTCACAATCTTTGATTTTCCATCTCGAACTGACTCGACACTGAAAGAGGAAGATAAGGCATTTACGGCTTTTGTTCCAACTCCATTTAGTCCAACAGATTTTTTAAAGGCTCTTGTATCGTACTTTCCTCCAGTATTCATTCGTGAAACAACATCAACCACTTTACCAAGTGGAATACCTCTGCCATAGTCTCTAACTTTCATGATATTGTCCTTTAATGTGATTTCAATTGTTTTACCAGCCCCCATCACAAACTCATCAACAGAATTGTCAATAATTTCTTTGAGTAAAATGTAAATTCCATCATCAGATGCAGAGCCATCACCTAATTTTCCAATATACATACCGGGTCGCATCCTAATATGTTCTTTCCAGTCTAGGGACCTAATATTTTCTTCAGTATAAGATGTTGAAGTCGGCATTTTAAGATTCTAAATATAAAACACTATGGTTTTATTTTATGCGGCTTAATGACAAATTAATTAACAATTACAAGGAGAGAAATGTTGAAATCTTTATCTAGTTATTAAATCTGAAATGAATAATATCACCATCACAAACAGTATAGTCTTTCCCCTCTGTTTTCAGTTTACCAGCTTCTTTAACTTTTGCCTCACTGAGATGTTCATTAAAATCATCAAATTTCATAACCTCAGCCTTAATGAAACCTTTTTCAAAATCTGAATGAATAACTCCAGCTACTTTTGGTGCTTTTGATCCATTTATAAATGTCCAAGCTCTAACTTCTTTTTTTCCGGCTGTATAAAAGGTAGATAAATTTAACAGCTTGTGGGCTTCATTTATTAGTAAACTTGTGCCTGATTCTTTCAGCCCGTAATCATTTAAAAAAACTTGCCTGTCCTCATAGCTGTCAAGTTCATTTATTTCCTGCTCTATTTTTGCAGCTATTATAATTATTTTAGAATTTTCTTTCTTCAACTGTTTTAGAGTATTTGTAAGAAGCTGATCATTATTGTTAATCAATTTTTCATCTATATTACATACATACAAAACTGGTTTTAGGGTAAGTAATGAAAGTGGTTTTAAATATTTTTCATAGGATTCCGAATCAATGTTAAAATTTCTTAATGATAACCCCTTTTTGAGGTGTTCAATCAACTGTTCAACAAAAACAAACTCTTTTTTGTATTCATTTCCTCCGATCTTCAAATGCTTTATAATTTTTTCTTTTCTTTTCTCCAAAGATTCTAAGTCTTTCAACTGTAATTCAAAATCTACTATTTCTTTGTCTCTGAGTGGGTCAATGCTTCCCTCTACATGAGTTATATTTTCATTTTGATAACAACGCAAAACATGAATTATAGCATTAGTTTCTCTAATGTTCGACAGAAATTGATTTCCTAAACCTTCTCCTTTACTAGCACCTTTGACCAACCCTGCAATATCTACAATATCTACAGTATTAGGAACAACTTTTTCAGGTCCAATAAGCTCTACAATTCTATTTAACCTTGTATCTGGAATATTGACAACTCCGACATTAGGTTCAATTGTACAGAAGGGAAAATTAGCACTTTGTGCTTTTGAATTAGTTAAACAATTAAATAAGGTCGATTTTCCAACATTTGGCAATCCAACAATTCCAGCCTTCATTCTTCTGGGTGCATGAATTTTTGTTTAGATAAAAGAAAATCCTCGCTTTCTACGTTATCATCATCGGGCACACAACAATCAACTGGGCATACAGCAGCACACTGAGGCTCGTCATGAAATCCTTTGCACTCTGTACATTTATCAGTCACAATAAAATAATACTCATCAGAAACAGGTATTTGGTGCTTATCAGCATCTACTGACTTTCCACCAGGTAAAACTACCTCACCATTGAGTGATGTTCCTTCGGAATATTTCCAGTCAAATGATGCCTCGTATATAGCTGTGTTTGGGCATTCAGGTTCACAGGCACCACAATTAATACAATCGTCAGTAATTTTTATTGCCATAAATTGATAACAAAATTAACTAATATCTTTACTTTTTAAAATTTCCAAATGAATATTAATTCAAGAATTAAATTATTATCAAAATTAGGAAGGTTTTTTTCCGCATATTTAAAAAAAAATAATAATGAATTTGATAAGAGGCTATTTAATTTTACTGAAAAAAAAGTTCAAGAGGCTACATATCAAAACTCATTTTTTGATTACGAAAATATAATAAACTGTCTAAATTATTGGGCAAAGCATTTGAATGAAATTAATCTAAAAAAATTAGGACCAAAGGACAAAACCGAAAATTCAAAAAATATTTTGATAATTATGGCTGGTAATATTCCACTTGTTGGATTTCATGATTTTTTATGCGTATTTATTTGCGGTCATAAATCTATAATTAAGAAATCATCCAAGGATAGTATACTTTACAATTTAATTTTTGAGCTGTTACTAGGTTGGGAACCAAAATTTAAAAATTGTTTTAAAATTATTGAAAAAATTAATTTGGAAATAGACGCTGTAATTGCAACAGGGAATAATAATTCCACTCATTTTTTTGAAAAATATTTCAATAAATATCCCAAAATAATTAGAACAAATAGAAACTCGGTTGCCATTCTTAATGGGCAAGAAAATGATGAAGATTTAAAAAAATTAATGAAGGACATATTTTTATACTATGGTATGGGTTGTCGCAACGTTTCAAAAATATTTATACCTAAGGATTATAATTTAGATAGAATTTTTAAAGCATCATTGGAGTGGAAAAAAATACTGAATAATAATTCATACAACAACAACTATACTTATAATAAATCCGTCTTTCTACTAAATAATGAAAAGTTTTATGAGAATGGTTTAATCATCTTAAAGGAAAGTAAAAAATTAGGCTCACCAATTAGTGTTTTGTATTACGAGAAATATGACTCATTGCATAAGTTAAAAAAATACTTAGATGTTAATAAAGACAAATTACAATGTATTGTAAGCAATAATCTTGTTAAAAACTCTACAAAATTTGGAATGACACAAAGCCCCTCACTTCTAGATTTTGCAGATGATTTGAATACTGTTGATTTTTTGTTAAAAGTTAATGAGTAAGCCAAGTACAATACCTTTTATTTTTATTAATTTGCATGACCTAAATGAAAAAACACAATTTCAGCGCAGGTCCCAGCATCCTATCTAACGAAGTTTTCGATAAAGCATCCAAATCAATTTTAAATTTTGAAGGAATTGATTTGTCAATTCTTGAAATTTCTCACAGAAGCAAAGAATTTGTTAATGTAATGAGTGAGTCAAGAAGAATGGCCCTGCACTTGCTTGATCTTGATGAGAACGAATATACATCACTATTTCTTCAAGGTGGAGCAAGTCTACAATTTTTAATGATTGCATATAACTTCCTTAATAGCAAAGCTGGTTATGTTGATACTGGATCGTGGTCAACTAAAGCAATGAAAGAAGCCAAACTATTTGGTGAAGTAATTGAAATTGCATCATCAAAAGAAAGTAACTTCAATTATATACCAAAAGACTACAAAATCAGCGATGATATGGACTATGCTCATATAACAACCAATAATACCATTTATGGAACACAATTTCATAAAATTCCTGAGTCACCTTGTCCGTTATTCTCTGATATGAGCTCTGATATTTTTTCAAGAAATCTAAACTTTAATGAATTTGATTTGATTTATGCTGGAGCCCAAAAAAATATAGGACCAGCTGGTGCTACCCTTGTTGTATTAAAGAAAGAAATATTAGAATCCATATGCAGAACAGTTCCATCAATGTTAAACTATAAAATTCATTTTGATAAAGACAGCATGTTTAACACACCACCCGTTTTCTCAGTTTATGCATGCATGCTCAGCTTAAAATGGTTAGAAAAAAAAGGAGGTATTGAAGTTGTTGAAAATTTAAATCGTAAAAAGTCTGAGATTTTGTATAGTGAAATTGACAGTGATGATGTTTTTAGTGGCTTCGCAAATGTTGATGATAGAAGTATAATGAACGTTACCTTTAATCTGAATGATGAAAAACATAAGGATATCTTTGATAAAATGTTAATTGAAAATAACATTTCAGGATTAAATGGTCATAGATCAGTTGGTGGATATAGAGCTTCAATCTATAATGCTATGGACATAAGTTCTGTTGAGATTTTAATTGATACTATAAAAAAATTTAAAAATTACATATGATAGTTTTAGCAAATGACGGTATTTCACAAGTTGGTGTAGAAAAATTGGAAAATAATGGTTTCAAAGTGATAACTACTAATGTTGCTCAAGACCAAATCATTGATTACATAAATAGAAATTCCATTACATGTTTACTGGTTCGAAGTGCAACCAAAGTAAGAAAAGATATTATTGATTCATGTGAATCATTAAAACTTATTGGAAGAGGTGGTGTTGGAATGGATAATATTGATGTTGAATATGCAAAATCCAAAGGGATTGTTGTAATTAATACACCCGGAGCTTCATCACTTTCCGTTGCTGAACTTGTATTTGCTCATATAATGACTTGTTCCAGGTTTTTACATGATTCAAACCGTAACATGCCACTAGAGGGTGATGTAAATTTTAAAAAGTTAAAAAAAAATTATTCCAAGGGTTCCGAATTAAAAAATAAGACAATTGGTATAATTGGTTTTGGAAGAATTGGTCAAGAAGTTGCAAAGATTGCTTATGGATGTGGCATGAATGTGATTTTTTCTGACCATTTTTTAAAGGAAGCTGAAATTAAAGTTAGTTTTTTTGATGGGCAATCAATATCATTCAAGCCAAGCTTAGTAAGTTTAGATGAACTTCTCATTAATTCTGATTACATAACGCTACACGTTCCAGCACAAAAAAAATATCTTATTGATAAAGAGGAATTTAGCAAAATGAAAGATGGAGTTGGTATAGTTAATGCTGCCAGAGGGGGTGTTATCAATGAAGAATCTTTAATAGATTTCATTGACTCTGGTAAAATTAAATTTGCTGGACTCGATACGTTTGAAAATGAACCTAATCCTTCAATAAAAACCTTAATGAATTCAAAAATATCATTAACTCCCCACATTGGTGCTGCAACAAGTGAAGCACAAGAAAGGATTGGATTAGAACTTGCTGACCAAATCATTTCTGAATTTAAGTGATGTTTAATAAATTT
>CACKBA010000013.1 GCA_902598295.1 uncultured Bacteroidota bacterium | reverse complement strand
CCTCGCTAACTTCATCTCCAATTTTTTCATATGCTGCTCTTGCAAGTTCGTCTCTCACAACCGAATCTCTTACCCAATTAACAAACTGCCTATATTCACTGTTAGAAATCTCTGTTTCATCCATGTAAAATGCTTTAAGAGAAACTGTTTTAAGGGTAGGGTTTTGATCCATATATGAATTTGGATTTGAAGGACCCATTACATAAGAACCTGACGGAATTAGGACCATACCTTGGGGTTTGTTAGGGAAAAATTTTGATGCTTTAACTCCAACTAAGTCACCTCTATCATCTTTGGAACAAGATAAAATTAGCAGCGTAAGTGTTATTAAAAATAAGTTCTTTTTCATACTATATTATAGATACAATATCAAAAATTGGACCCTAAAATAATACTTTTGATTTAATTTTAGGGTATTTTGTTTTTTATTCTCATCAAAATCCTGTCTGACAAAATGGATTTCTTTGATAACAGGTAATCATCTTCAACACATGGAATATAAGTCTTTTTCCATCATAACTAAGTTTATATTTTCAAGGCTAAACCACCACCTTTGTGTTATTAAACTTTTAACAAATTTCAAATCATAATTATCAACTACAACATTGTAAAAAAGATAATTATCTGAGTTAAGATCTATATTTTCAAAAATAAAACTATTTATACCATCAATGGCATACCATATACCTTCAGATATCAGTGATGATATTGCAGATGATTGATAGGATGTAGAAAAAGAAATTAAATCCAAGTTATTTGACAAACCTGCGAACCTACTTATATTACAGTATTCATAGGATGTTAAACCATTAGTGAATTCGTGTGAATTATTAATATCGCCTGATTTTACTGCTCTCATACTTAAATCAACTAAGTTTGAATTTCTAAAAATTGGTTCGCAATTGCCTATTTTGTTTTTTATTTTTCCCAGACTATAAGTCTCAAAGAACATATTTTTAAAAAGTTCAATTTCATCAACATTATTGATATGTTTTTGAAAACCTACATTAGAATATTCACCTAGTTTACAATTTTCATCATCTAAAATTTTTCTTAATGATGAATTTTCTGAGTTTTTTGGTATTTTATTGTCAACTGAAACTATATTCACAATATCATTATTTTGTTTCAATGCATAGTAAAAATCATATGTGATGTTTTTACACAAGTTTATGACTATTACTTTTACTTTTAATAGAGATAATTGATTTAGTATTTCACCTAAAGCAAACTGAGTGTCAGAGTGTTGCCTACCACTTTTAAAAATACCTAGGTCAAGTATCTTTAAATTCCAATCTCCTATGGATAAACTATATAATCGTTTTCTAATTTTTTTTGTGTAATCTAAATTATTGTCTAAATCATTGATTGAAAAAATTACTATATCCAATGAATTGTCTATATCAAAATCGTCTATTCCATTTATAGCGATGTTTTTTCCAAATGATTTGTTATTTAAGTTATTAATAAATTCTTTCGAGTAATCTAGTGGAATGAAGTAATCTCTTATCAATATTTTATTTTTTTCTAAAATAACTCTTTGCGGTCTTCAAGTCAATAGAATCAATATCAGTATCTTTTGGGATGGGAATACGAGATTTTCCTCTAATAATATAAATTTTTCCCCACCTGCCCTTT
This sequence comes from uncultured Bacteroidota bacterium, assembly GCA_902598295.1. Lineage (GTDB taxonomy): Bacteria > Bacteroidota > Bacteroidia > Flavobacteriales > Flavobacteriaceae > Eutrophosalina. The sequence continues at coordinate 30,967 of CACKBA010000013.1, read as the reverse complement.
TCAATTGAAATTTTCTCAGAATCCCAAACTTTTAATATTTTTTCAGCATCCTTAGCTTTTTTATCAACTATTAATTTTATACAATCATTTTCGCTAAGATTTTCAAAATCATAGTTTTTATTTACATTAATAAAAGTTCCATTCCATTTGATGTAAGGTCCAAATCTTCCCTTTCCTTTAGTTACATCAAAACCTTCATAATTGGTAAGAGGTTTATTTTCTTCTAACTTATCTAAAATTAGTTCAATTGATTTTTCAATTGATATTGTAAATGGTGTAAGACCCTGCGGAATTGAGATAAAAGTATTTTCATATTTTATATAGGGACCATATCTTCCAATATTAGAAATAACCTCTTTCCCATCGTATTCTCCCACCTTGAAGGGAAGTTCAAATAATTTTAATGCATCTTCGATTGTTACATTGCTAATTTGTTGATCAGGGAGTAGACTAGCAAATAGTGGTTTTTCTTCGTCTTCAACCTTCCCTATTTGAACCATGGGACCAAACTTACCCAACTTTACACTAATTTGTCTACCTGTTTTAGGATCTAATCCTAAAATTCTTTCACCGGTTTCTCTTTTTGCATTTTTTTCAACTTCAGAGACTTTATCATTGAAAGGATTATAAAAATCATTGATAATTTCTTTCCATTGCTTTTTTCCTGAGGCTATTAAATCAAAATTATTTTCTACATCAGCTGTAAAGTTGTAATCAATTATATTCTTAAAATTATTACACAAAAACTCATTGACTAACTTCCCAACTTCTGATGGAACTAATTTACCTTTGTTGGAGTCATATGATTCTTCAATTCTATTTTTTTCTATTTTATCGTTGATTAAAATCTGTAATATGTCTCTTTTTTTTGCATCATTTGTACCTTTAAATATATACTTCCTATTGATGACGGTAGTAATTGTTGGAGCATAGGTTGATGGTCTGCCAATGCCTAATTCTTCCATTTTTTTTACCAAGGTTGCCTCAGTGAATCTGAAGGGAGGTCTTGAAAAACTTTCAGATATCAATATGACTTTTTTATTAATATTATCACCCAACTTTAATTTGGGAAGATTGTTATCAGAAGTGTTATCATTAGGTTCTACATCCATGTCATTGTATACCTTTAAAAAACCGTCAAAGTTAATAACTTCACCCTCAGCCAAAAATGGCATGTCGATGTCGCTAGTCTCAATGGATACAACAGTTTTGTCAATTTTAGCATTAGACATTTGACTAGCAATTGTTCTTTTCCAAATCAAATCATAAAGCTTAATTTGATCTAAGTCAATAGAAACATTTTTATTTTTGAAATTAGTTGGTCTAACAGCTTCATGTGCTTGTTGAGCATTTTTGGATTTGTTTTGGTAAAACCTTTCAGAGTAATAATTTTCACCAAATTGATTTAAAATTGTGCTTTTTACAGCATTTTGTGCATCATTTGATAACTTAACGCTGTCAGTCCTCATGTAGGTAATATGTCCATCTTCATATAATCTTTGTGCTGTACGCATAGTTTTAGACACGGCGAAACCCAACCTTTTAGAAGCCTCTTGCTGAAGAGTTGATGTGGTAAATGGTGGGGAGGGTTTTCTGGATATGGGGGTTTTTCTAATATCAATAACGTTGAATTTAGATTTTTTTAATGCGGCTGTTAATTTATCTAAGTCAATGTTCTCATCAAGCTTTGATTTATGCTTAGCTTTAAATATTTTTCCACCAACTGAAATAAATTCGGCTGAAACCTTAAAAGATTTTTCAGGTTTAAAATTTTCAATTTCCTTTTCTTTATCTGCAATAAGTCTAAGAGCAACTGATTGAACTCTTCCAGCTGATAAACCTCCTTTAACTTTTCTCCATAGCACAGGTGAAATTTTGTAACCAACTAACCTATCTAATACTCTTCTCGCTTGTTGAGCATCAACAAGGCTTTCATTTATTTCTCGAGGATTTTCAATTGAATTTAATACTGCATTTTTTGTTATCTCTCGAAATACAATTCTTCTTGTATTACTTTTATTTAGTCCTAAGAGTTCGTACAAATGCCATGCAATTGCCTCTCCTTCTCTGTCTTCATCACTAGCCAACCAAACCATTTCAGCACTTTTTGAGTCCTTTTTAAGTTTTCTAACGATTTCTTTTTTATCTGAATTTACAATATACTTTGGCTCATAATTGTTATCAACATCGATTCCCAACTCTTTGGATGGCAAATCCACAATATGTCCGTTACTTGAAACAACTTTATAGTCTTTACCTAAAAACTTTTCAATTGTTTTTGCTTTGGCTGGCGACTCAACTATAACTAAATTTTTAGACATTTTTTAAAATTGGTTGACAAATGTATATGTTTTTTTTTATTGTTATGAAAAGATGAGACATCAAGTCTTGTGCCAATTGAAAAAAAAAATATTAATCAAAAACGAAAAAAACACGACACTTTGTCAGGTTTTTTTATATTTGCCATCATATTGAAATTATGCTAACAACAGTTGATAATAAAAAAAAATATTCAATCATAACTTATGGTTGTCAAATGAATTTTTCTGATTCTGAGATTGTATCATCAATACTTGACAATAATGGATATAAATCTTCTGATGACTATATTAATTCAGATTTAATATTATTAAATACTTGTTCTATTCGAGAAAAAGCGGAACTCACAGTTAGGAAAAAACTTGAGTCTTTCAAAAAATTAAAAAAGAAAAACTCAAATTTAAAGGTAGGAGTTTTGGGTTGTATGGCAGAAAGACTAAAAGAGAAATTTTTAATCGAGGAAAAAATTGTTGATTTAGTTGTAGGACCTGATGCATACAGAGACATTCCAAACCTCTTGCGTGAGGTTGAAGTTGGTAATAATGCCGTTAATGTAATTTTATCTAAGGATGAAACATATGGGGACATAGACCCATCTAGATTTAGTAGCAATGGAATATCAGCATTTGTATCTATTACTAGAGGTTGTGATAATATGTGTACATTTTGTGTTGTGCCTTTCACGAGGGGAAGAGAAAGAAGCAGAGACCCCAAAAGCATAATCCAAGAAATTTCAAAATTGAGAGATGAAGGATATCGTGAAATAACTTTACTTGGACAGAATGTTGACAGTTATCTTTGGTATGGCGGAGGTCTAAAGAAAGATTATAAAAATGCCTCTGAATTACAAAAAAAAACATCACTATCATTTTCAAAACTATTAGAACTTATTGCAGTTAATTTCAAAGAAATGAGAATTAGGTTTACAACATCAAATCCACAGGATATGTCAGATAATGTCCTAACTGTTATGGCCAAACACAAAAATATTTGTAAGCACATTCATCTCCCCGTGCAGTCAGGAAGTGATAAAATTTTAAAGCTAATGAATAGAAAACATACAATTGGTGAGTATAAAGAGCTCATTGATAAAATAAAGAAAATCATTCCTAATTGTGGAATTTCTCACGACATCATAACTGGGTTTCCTAATGAAAGTGAAAACGATCATAAAATGACATTAGAATTGATGAATTATGTAAAATATGATTTTGGATTTATGTTTAAATATTCCGAAAGACCAGGAACCCTTGCCAGTAAAAAATTAAAAGACAATGTTCCAGAAAAAATAAAACAAAGAAGACTTAATGAAATTATAGACTTACAACAGAAGCATAGTTATTTTAATTTAAAAAATTATGTAGGCAAAAATTGTGAGGTTTTAATTGAAAAAGAATCAAAGAAATCTAGTCAATACTGGTGTGGAAGAAATGATCAAAATATTATGGTTGTATTTCCCAAAAAGAATCAAAAGGCGGGTGATTTAGTAAATATCAAAATAGATGACAACACATCAACAACGTTGATTGGCAGCAGTTAAAATTATGAACTCAGAAATACAAAACATTAAACAAAGATTTGAAATTATTGGAAATGACCATTCGTTAAATATGGCCATAGAAAAATCCCTAAAAGTTTCTCCAACTGACATAACAGTATTGGTTATGGGTGAGAGTGGTGTTGGTAAAGAAGTTTTTCCCAAAATTATACATCAATTTTCTCATAGAAAACATAATAAATATATTGCTGTAAATTGTGGAGCCATCCCTGAGGGAACAATTGACTCAGAACTTTTTGGTCACGTGAAAGGTGCTTTTACTGGTGCTACAAATGATAGAGCGGGATATTTTGAAGTAGCGAATGGTGGAACAATATTTTTAGATGAAGTTGGCGAACTTCCTCTCAGTACCCAAGTTAGATTGCTAAGAATCCTTGAAAGCGGTGAATTTATTAGAGTCGGATCATCGAAATCCCAAAAAACAGATGTTCGAATTGTTGCAGCAACTAATATTAACATGCATGAAGCAATTTCCAAAGGAAAATTTAGAGAAGATTTGTATTACAGACTTAGTACAGTGGAAATAAATATACCCCCACTAAGAAAAAGAAAAGATGATATTATTTTATTATTTAGAAAGTTTGCATCTGACTTTGCAAAAAAATATAACATGCCAACCATTCGCTTAGATGAAAAAGCAGAAAATGTTCTTAAAAGTCATGTTTGGAATGGGAATATCAGGCAATTGAAAAATATTGCAGAACAACTCTCTGTTCTTGAAAAGAATAGATCAATCGATTATAATTTATTAAGTTCATATTTACCAGAACCAAGATCAAATCTTCCTGCATTAATCCAGGAAAGTGAAAATAACAAGAGTGATTTTAGTTCTGAAAGAGAAATTCTTTATAAAATTCTATTTGATATGAAGAAAGATTTAAATGAACTAAAAAGAATAACAAATTATTTAAAGGTTGATGAAAAGAGTTCAGAAAAATTAAGTGATTTCAATGATTTAATGTCATCTAAGGACAATTTTTATGATAAAAATCAAAACAATTATCCTAACGAAACTGTTCAAAACCATTCTGATAAATTTTCCTACGCGGAAGAAGTTTTAGAAGAAGAAACATTATCCATACAACACAATGAGATTGAATTAATAATAAAAGCACTTGAAAAAAGTAAAGGTAAAAGGAAAATTGCAGCTAAAGAGTTAGGTATAAGTGAAAGAACTCTTTACAGAAAAATTAAACAATATGATATTGAAATGTAATACATATTTATTATTTCTACTTTCCTTCTTAATTATTGGTTGTGGAAATTACTCATTTACAGGAGCTTCAATTCCAGAGGGCACAGAATCTTTTCAAGTAAATCTTTTTGAAAATAATTCTGGTAATAACGTCGGTTCAATTTTTGAACCGGGTCTTGATAGGGACTTCACTGTTGCACTGCAAAATATACTAGAAAATCAAACAAATTTAGAAATGTTACAAAGTAACGGAGATTTAGTTTACGAAGGAGAAATAATAGAATACAGGGTTAGTCCTATGACTGCAACAGCAAATCTTGATGCAGCCCAAAATAGATTGACTATTACAATTAATGTTATTTTTTCAAATTTGAAAAGAGAGGAAGATAATTTTGAAAGGAGATTTTCATTTTACTACGATTTTCCTGCCGAACAGCAACTAATCAGTATAAAAAATGAAGCACATGAAATTATTTTTGAGAGAATAACTCAGGACATATTTAACGCATCTTTAGCAAAATGGTAAATCTTTCAAAAATCGAGATATTAAAAAAGCTTGATAAAGTAAAAAGTTTAAAAAAAGAAGATCAACTGCTTTTTAAAAAACTATCAAGAAGATACCCCATTTTTATACCGTTTAAAGTTATAAACCTTATACTTTCTAAAAAATATAATAGTCTGGATTACGATGAAAATTTAGAAATATGTTCAAAACAAATTTCTGATAGGACTTATTTATACAAAATAATTCAAAATAAAATTTTAAGTGAAGATGAGAAATTTGAATTGCTTAGTGATTTGAAAGAAAAATCTTATGACAATAAAAAATCATTTATTGAATGGATTAAATCAACGAAATCATTAACTAAAAATAAGGATTTAGATTATAGTTCTGATATGGTTTATTCTTTGTTTAAAGATTCAAAAAAAAAGAAAATAAAGAAAATTAAAAAAGAAGACTATATGACTGAAACACTTGCCGAGTTGTATATTGAGCAGAAAAAATTTAAAGATGCTTTGAAAGCATATCAAATTTTGAGTTTGAAATATCCAGAAAAAATCAGTTTATTTGCAGACCAAATAATTTTTTTAAAGAAAAAGTTGAAAAATGTTTAATATAATTCTTTCTCTGATATTAGTTTTATCTTTTTTGTTGATTTTGATTATCATGGTTCAAAATCCGAAAGGTGGAGGACTATCCTCTTCCTTTGGAGGCGATACCCAACAAATTGGTGGTGTAAAAAAAACAACAGATTTTCTTGATAAAACTACATGGATTCTTGCATCTCTAATATTAATATTAATACTTTTTTCTAATATTACACTGAATTCAGAATCTGATAATATTGAATCAGACTTAATTCAAAATCAAGAGCAGTTAGACATTGAAGAAATTTTGGAAAGCACTAATAATGATTCAAACCAAGATGAATAATGTCAAGCTGTCATATGTTTTTGTGTTTTTGAGATGATTTGACGCTTTTTTAAAATTGGCATGATTGATGAAAATTAAAAATAAACTAAGGAAATGAGTAAATTAAACATTAAACCTTTAGCCGATAGAGTTCTTGTTGAACCACTTGAAGCTGAAACCAAAACTGCATCGGGCATAATAATTCCTGATACCGCAAAAGAAAAGCCTCAAAAAGGCAATGTTATCTCTGTAGGACCCGGTACAAAAGATAATCCTGTAACACTTAAACAGGGTATGACAGTTCTATATGGGAAATATTCTGGTACTGAACTAAAACTTGATGGCAAAGACTACTTAATTATGAGAGAAAGTGATATTCTCGCAATAGTTTAACTTATAAAATTTTACAAATGGCAAAAAAAATACAATTTGATATTGAAGCAAGAGAAGGCTTAAAAAAAGGTGTTGATGCATTAGCCAATGCCGTTAAAGTTACTCTTGGTCCTAAAGGAAGAAATGTGATTATCGGAAAATCTTTTGGTGGACCACAAGTTACAAAAGATGGTGTCACAGTTGCAAAGGAAATCGAACTTGAGGACTCATTACAGAACATGGGGGCCCAAATGGTTAAAGAAGTTGCATCCAAAACTAATGATCTCGCAGGGGATGGTACCACAACAGCAACAATTTTAGCGCAAGCAATTGTAACTGAAGGTCTAAAAAATGTTACCGCAGGTGCAAATCCAATGGACTTAAAAAGAGGAGTTGATAAGGCTGTAAAGACAGTTGTAGAATATCTCAACAAGTCTGCTCAAACTGTTGGAAACTCATCTGAGAAAATTAAACAAATTGCATCTATTTCAGCAAACAATGATGATGCAATAGGTGAACTAATCACTCAAGCTTTTGAGAAAGTAGGTAAAGAAGGTGTAATAACTGTCGAGGAAGCAAAAGGAACTGACACGTACGTAGATGTGGTTGAAGGTATGCAATTTGATAGAGGGTACTTGTCACCATATTTTGTCACAAACTCAGAAAAAATGGAATCTGATTTAGAAAATCCACATATTTTATTGTATGATAAAAAAATCTCTGCGATGAAGGATCTTTTACCAATTTTAGAACCTGTTGCCCAATCAGGAAAACCATTGCTAATAATTGCTGAGGATGTTGATGGAGAGGCTTTAGCTACACTGGTTGTAAACAAGTTAAGAGGAGCTCTTAAAATAGCAGCGGTTAAGGCACCTGGATTTGGTGATAGAAGAAAGGCTATGTTAGAAGATATTGCAATATTAACAGGTGCAACTGTAATTTCCGAAGAAAGAGGTTTTAACCTTGAAAATACAACTCTTGAAATGCTAGGAACATCTGAAAGGGTAACTATTGATAAGGACAATACAACCATTGTCAATGGCTCTGGAAAAAAAGATGATATAAAAGCAAGAGTAAATCAAATTAAAGCTCAAATTGAAACCACAACATCTGATTATGACAAAGAAAAATTACAAGAGAGATTGGCAAAGTTAGCAGGGGGTGTTGCGGTGTTATATGTAGGTGCTGCATCTGAGGTTGAAATGAAAGAGAAAAAGGATAGAGTTGATGATGCTCTGCATGCAACCAGAGCGGCTGTGGAAGAAGGTATTGTTGCAGGTGGAGGTGTTGCCTTACTTAGATCTCGAGCCAAACTTGAGAACTTAAAAGCAAATAATGATGATCAATCAACAGGTATTCAAATAATTTCACGATCACTTGAATCTCCATTAAGAACAATAGTTGAAAATGCAGGTGGTGAAGGATCCGTTGTTGTTTCAAAGGTTTTAGAGGGCAAAGATTCTTTTGGTTATGATGCCAAATCTGACAAGTATGTTGATTTGTTCAAATCTGGAATTATAGATCCCAAGAAAGTTACAAGAATTGCCCTTGAAAATGCAGCATCAGTTGCTGGCATGATTCTTACAACAGAATGTGCCCTAGTTGATATTAAAGAGGATACTCCAACAGCCCCACCAATGGGCGGAGGAGGAATGCCAGGGATGATGTAATTTAAAATTTCACTATTAAAAAAGCTACAAATTTTGTAGCTTTTTTTTTTATAAAATAACTTACATTTACAGATTTACATTAAATGTCAAATCAAGTTCAAAAATCAGCTTTAATTTCAGTTTTTAATAAAAGTAGAATAGATAAAATTGCTAAAAAACTAGTTAGTTTAGGTGTTAAAATACTTTCGACTGGAGGTACGGAAAAATACTTAAACAGTCTGGGTATAGAAACCGAGAGGGTAGAAAATCTAACAAATTACCCATCTATTTTCAGTGGGAGAGTAAAAACCCTGCATCCAAAAATATTTGGAGGAATTTTATACCGCAGAGAACTTCCTGATGACATCAAAGAAAGGGATAATTTTGAAATTCCATCAATTGATTTTGTCATAGTTGATTTATACCCGTTTGAAGAAACTGTAAATAGTGCAAAATCACATGAAGAGATTATTGAAAAAATTGATATTGGTGGAATTTCCCTAATTAGAGCAGCAGCAAAAAATTACAACGATGTAGTTTGTGTATCCTCAATTAATCAGTATGACGAATTCCTAAATGATTTAAATCAAAATAATGGTAATTTTTCGTTAAATAGAAAAAAAGAATACGCAATAAAATCATTTAAAGTTTCATCATACTATGACACGAAAATTCATAATTATTTTGAAAATGGAATTATCAATAAAAAGTATAAGTTGAGGTATGGTGAAAATCCGCATCAAGAAGCTTATTTCGAAGGAAATTTTGATGAATTATTTAAAAAGATCTCTGGTAAAAAATTATCATATAACAACCTCCTAGACATTGATTCGGCCTATAATTTAATCTTAGAATTTTGGAATGAAAAACCAACATTTGCAATCTTAAAACATAACAATGCGTGCGGGGTTGCATCACGAACAAACATAAAAGATGCTTTTTTAGATGCTCTTGCAGGTGACCCTATATCCGCTTTTGGTGGAATATTGGTTTGTAACTCTACAATAAATGAGGAAACTGCTTATGAAATTAAGGATTTATTTTGCGAAGTTGTGATGGCTCCAGCATTTGACGAAGATGCAATTAATATTTTATCAGAGAAAAAAAACAGGATAATTCTGGAACTAAAAAGAAAAAAATTTAGAAATAAAACTTTCAGAACATGTCTAAATGGTGTCTTAATTCAAGATAGAGACTTAATTACAGATAGTATTGAGAAGTTAAAATATGTAACAAAATCCAAACCAAATAATTCTGAATTATTAGACCTTATTTTTGCTTCTAAAATTAGTAAGCATACAAAGTCAAATACGATTGTTCTTGCAAAAAACCTAACATTGTTGGCATCAGGAACAGGACAAACATCAAGAGTTGATGCACTAAATCAGGCTATTCAAAAAGCTAGAAAGTTTAACTTTAGTTTAGATGGAGCAGTTATGGCAAGTGATGCATTTTTTCCATTTCCAGATTGCGTAGAGATTGCAAGTAAAAATGGTATTAAATCTGTGATTCAACCAGGAGGTTCAATCAAAGACAATTTATCCGTTGAATTCTGTAACAACAATAATTTATCAATGGTAATGACAGGAAATAGACACTTTAAACATTAATTTTAGTAACTTTAATAAAATTACAAAAAATGAGTTTTTTTGATTTTTGGACTGAAGCAATTGCAATAGACTTAGGAACAGCAAACACCTTAATTATTCACAATGATAAAGTTGTTGTTGATAGCCCCTCAATTGTTGCTATTGACCAAAAAAGTGGGAAGATAATCGCCGTAGGAAAAGAAGCTAATATGATGCATGGTAAAACTCATAAAAATATTGAAACAATTAGACCTCTAAAAGATGGTGTAATTGCTGACTTTAATGCATCAGAGCAAATGATTGGTCAATTAATAAAAAGTATACCAACATTAAATAAAAAATTTTATTCTCCAGCACTAAAGATGGTTATATGTATTCCCTCAGGGATAACGGAAGTAGAAATGAGAGCGGTCAGAGAATCTGCTGAAAGAGTAAACGGTAAAGAAGTTTATCTGATTCACGAACCAATGGCTGCAGCCATTGGAATTGGTGTTGATATTATGCAACCAAAGGGGAATATGATTATTGATATTGGAGGAGGAACAACAGAAATTGCTGTTATTGCATTAGCAGGTATTGTATGTGATAAATCTGTTAAAATTGCTGGAGATGTATTTACTGAAGATATTGTATATTACATGAGAACACAGCACAACTTATCTATCGGGGATAGGACTGCAGAAAAAATAAAAATTAATATTGGTTCTGCACTTGATGAACTTGATAATCCCCCTGATGATATGCTAGTTCAAGGTAGAGATTTACTATCCGGAAAACCTAAAGAAATTTCTATTGGATATAGAGAAATAGCAAAGGCCCTTGACAAATCAATAATTAGAATTGAAGAATCTGTAATGGAAACACTATCTCAAACCCCACCTGAGCTTGCAGCTGATATTTACAATACAGGTATTTATTTAGCAGGTGGAGGATCAATGCTGAGAGGTCTAGACAAAAGAATTTCAAAAAAAACAGACCTTCCGGTCTTTATTGCTGAAGATCCTCTTAGAGCTGTAGTTAGAGGAACAGGCATCACCCTAAAAAATATAGAACGCTACAAAAGCGTATTAGTCAAGTAAATTTGATGCGAAATTTTATAAATTTTTTTATTGAAAAAATTGATAAAATTATATTTCTAGGGCTTTTAATAATTTCCTTTTCTTTAGTTCTTAATCGTAATTTTTTTCAAAATTCTAAATTCAATTTTTTTTCTAATAATATAATATCCTTAATTAAAAATCAGACAAAAGAAATAGATAACTACCTGAACTTAAGGAGTGAAAACATAAAATTAAAACGGGAAAATTTAAATCTTAAAATACAGCTTAATTCAGTAACTAAAAATTCAACTGCTGCTTACAAATCTGGAAATTATAATTTTAATACAGCTGAAATTATTGCCAATAGTATAAAATATTCTAGAAATTATATAATGATTAATAAAGGAAGTAATGACTCTGTAAAATTAGATGATGGTTTAGTGACAAAGAATGGAATAATAGGAATAATAAATAAAGTATCTCCAAAGTACGCAACCGCAATTTCAATATTGAACACCGATTTAAAAATTAATGCAAAAATTAAGAGAACAAATCACTTTGGAAGTCTAGAATGGAATGGTGAAGATCATAAATCAATGACGTTATATGATATCCCAAAAAGCGCAAACATAAAAATAAATGATTCAGTTGTTAGTGGCGGAATGTCATTTATTTTTCAAGAAAATATTCCCATTGGGAAAGTCAAAAACATTAAACTAAAAGAGGATAGCAATTACTACTTAATTAATGTTGAATTGTTTGAGGATTTGTCATCATTAAATTCGGTTTATATTATTTCAAATTATAATAAAAATGAATTATATAATTTAAATATTGATAATGAAATCGATTAGTTCAATCCTTTTTTTTCGTTTTATACTTATTTTTCTTTCACAAATAATTGTATTTAATAATATTTCAATATTTGGAGTATCAGCGGATATATATATTATATTTCTATTAATTTTCCCTCAAAATATTAATAAGTCTTTATACTATTTTTTAATTTTTTTATACGGGATTTTTTTAGACTCATTTTCGAATTCGTTTGGAATAATAACTTTTAGTTTATTAGTATCGAGTTACATTAGACCTTACTTACTCAATTTTTCATTTGGCAACTTTGATATGAGAAAAGTTGGAAAGGTAAGAGACTATTTAATTAACACCACAATCTACCAAAAACTTACTTATATATCTTTGGTTGTTTTCAGTCATAACTTTGTTTTGTATTCAGTTGAAATTTTTTCAATTTATAAATTTCAACTCATTATGAAAAATGCGACAATTAGTAGCTTAATTTCTATAACTTTAATGCTGATTATTATATCCCTTTTCTACTTTAAAAATGAGAGATAAATTATTACAATTATTAATAATTTCTGTTGGTACACTAATAATAGTTAAACTATTTTCATTGCAGGTTCTAAACAGTTCTTTCGAAGTAATTAATAATAATGCATCTGTTCAAAAAATATATGAATTTCCTGAGAGAGGATATATTTATGATAGAAATAAAAAACTCATTGTTTCAAATGACTTTTCATACGATCTTCTAGTTGTTCCAATGGATGTTAATTTAGAAGACAGTGTTCTTATTTCTAAAGATTTTAATATTAAGACAGGGGTTTTCAGAAAAAAGTTTTTGGAAGCTAAAAAGTTTTCAAATGTTAAAGCATCTATTTTAATTAGTAATATCTCCAAAGACGAATATGCACCGATACAAGAAAAACTTTGGAAACATAGTGGTTTTTTTGTACAAAAAAAATCAAAAAGAACTTATAATGCCTCTACTGCAGCTAATTTACTAGGTTACATTAGTGAAGTAAACAAATATGAGATTGAAAAAAATAACTATTACGAAATTGGGGAAATGATTGGAAGACAAGGGTTAGAAAAAACATATGAAAATAAACTGAGAGGAATAAAAGGGGTAAAATTTTTTCAAAAAGATAAGTTTAACAGAGTAATAGGTTCATATAAAAATGGAAATTATGATACTCTACCAATTCCGTCTAAAGATTTAACTCTGACAATTGATGTCGATTTGCAACAATATGGTGATTCCTTAATGAAAAATAAGCGAGGAAGCATAGTTGCAATTGAGCCCAGCACTGGAGAAATATTAGCACTAGTAAATTCTCCTTCATATGATTTGAGTAACCTGGTAGATAAAAACAGATCGGCTAATTACAAGAAACTCGAAAGGGACTCTGTTGGCAAACCATTATTTGAAAGAGGTCTGCAAGGTCAGTATGCACCTGGTTCAACCTTTAAAATTGTAAGTGCATTAATTGGTTTACAGGAAAATATTATTAAAGAGGAGACTGTACATAAATGTGAAGGTGGACATTTCTATGCAAAAAATTCCTTTATGAAATGTCATACCAAAGAAACTACATATAGTGATTTAAATAATGCTATTTATACATCATGTAACACTTATTTTGCAAAAACTTATAAAGGAATAATTGAAAATTATGAAAGTTCGTCAGTTGGTTTGGATAAATGGAGTGATTATGTTAAATCATTTGGCTTTGGAAATTATCTAGGATACGATCATCCAACAGGTCAACCTGGTTTTATCCCTAACTCAGAATATTACAATGGATGGTATAATAATTCATGGAAAGCAGTTACAACAATTTCAAACTCGATTGGGCAAGGAGAAATATTAACAACACCGATTCAACTAGCAAATTTTGCTGCTACTATAGCAAATCGTGGATGGTATATTACTCCACATTTTGTCAGGAAAATTGAAAATGATTCAATAAATAATAAATACAAGAAAAAAAAGTTTTCTCTTATAGATTCAAAACACTTTGAACCAATTATAAAAGGGATGATTAATGTAATTGATGTTGGTACTGCTACAAATTCAAAAATTCGTAATATTAAAATTGCTGGAAAAACTGGAACAGCTGAAAATTTCATTAGAATTAATGGTAAAAGAAAACAATTAACTGATCACTCAATATTTATTGGTTTTGCACCAGCAGATAATCCAAAAATTGCAGTTTGTGTATTTATTGAAAATGGATATTGGGGATCAAGGTGGGCTGCTCCTATATCAAGTTTGATTATTGAAAAATATATGAAAAATAAAGTAGATAGAAAGTGGTTAGAAGATTATATTTTAAAAGGTGATTTAAGTTCTGAGTATTTAAAGGCCTATTTAACTACTAATTTCAAAATTAATGAGTAATCTAAAGGCAAAAAACTATGATATTACTTCACTAATTCTTGTTGTATCACTAATAACTATAGGCTTAATTAATATTTATTCTGTTTCATATAGTGATTTAAGTTCAATCGAAAATTTTTTTTCTAAACAAGTAGTATTTGTATTATTTTCATTTGCAATTTGCTTAAGTCTGCTATTACTAGATATAAATTTTTATTTTAAATATGCTAGTATAATTTACATCTCACTGCTGGTAATATTAATCCTATTACTTTTTTTTGGTAAAGAAATAAATGGTGCAAAATCATGGTTCAACATCATGGGAATTAGTTTGCAACCTTCAGAAATTATGAAGCCTGTAACAGCTTTAGCAATAGCAAAATATTTAAGTAATATTCACTCTGATATTAAAAATTTAAAAATTCAATTTTACAGTTTTATAATAATATTAGCCCCTGTAGTTTTAATTTTATTACAACCTGATCCCGGTACAGCATTAATTTTTTTAAGCTTTTATTTGGTTTTACACATTGTTGGTTTGCCATCTATTTATCTTAATATTTTAACGTTTGTTTCTATTTGTTTTATTTCTACGATTATAGTTGGCATGAAGATAATGTTGATAATAATTGGTATAATTTTTTCATTTATTTTTCTCTATACGATTTATAAAAAAACTAAAAAAAATAAACTTATATACATAACAGTTTTTGCTTTATTTAATGTTTTAATTTCAACTTTCATTTTTGAAAATATTTTTGAACAAAGACATAGAGATAGAATAAATGTTGTATTTGGATTAGAAAAAGATCTTGTAGGAATAGGTTATAACACTAATCAATCAAAATTAGCTTTCAACTCAGGAGGTGTTTTTGGTCAAGGTTTTTTGAAGGGAACTCAAACGAAAGGAGATTTTATCCCTGAGCAACACAGCGACTACATATTTGCAACAATTGGTGAAGAATGGGGGTTTTTTGGTTCATTAACAGTTATTTCGTTATTTATTGTTCTCCTACTAAGAATGGCTGAAAGAACAGCAAAACAAACAAATCTATTTTATAAAATTTTTTCTTATTCGGCAATAACTATATTGTTTATTCATTTTGCAATTAATACTACTATGGTTATAGGATTATTTCCAACAGTTGGAATTCCATTACCATTTATTAGTTATGGAGGGTCATCATTACTCTCTTTTATGATTTTATTTACTGGTTATTTAAAGATAGACAGCCAAAAAAAGACTAAATGGTAAATTAGTTATTTTTTGAAGCGAGGTAATTAGATAAATAGTAAAAACTGAGCACCAAGGATATTAGGAAAATTGAAGGTATAATAATTAGATAAGAGTTGCCGAATATAATGTATTGATAATTTTCTTTAATCATATAACCCCAACTAGGTGTAGGGGGTTGGGATCCAATACCAAGAAATGAAAGGCCACTTTCTAGGAGTATAGAGGAGGCAAAATTTGCTGCTGAAAAGATTAGAATTGAAGGAAGTATATTAGGAAGAATGTTATTGAATAAAATTTTAAAATCATTATAACCTAAAACCTTTGAGGAAAAAACATAATCATTGTTCTTTTCCGAGATTACCTTACCTCTTACTAATCTAGCTACATCAACCCAAATAGAGAGACCTATAGCAATATAAACCTGCCAAAAACCTTTTCCTATGGCAAGAGATAATGCAATAACTAACAAGAGAGTAGGAATTGACCAAAAAACATTAATAATCCAAACGATAATTTTATCTAAATAACCTCCGTAATATCCAGATAATAATCCTAAAATAATCCCAATTAGATTAGAAATAATTACTGCCATTAAACCAATGGAAAGAGATACCCTTATTCCTAATATAATTCTACTAAACAAATCTCTTCCATAGATATCAGTTCCAAAAATAAATTTTTTTTCATTTATAAACTGTTTAATATTATGTACATTATTATGTAAATTACTATCACTTTTAATTACAATAATTTTTTCATCAATCATTGAATTATTAGCATCATCATAATTAATAATTTTTAAGATAGTATCATTAATAATTTCATAATCATCAATAGCATATGATTCGTTCTGGATATTAGATCCAAAAAAAAAGTCTTTTAAGTTATATTCTGGCGAAACATTTTCAAAAAACATTTTTTTAAAACCTGGTTTTTTTGATTTGATAATCAAATTAATACTATTAGCATTTGTGGTTTTATCGGGTATTATGAAGTAAGAAAAGATTGATAGAAAAAGAAATAAAGAAATAGTAAATATTGAAATATAAAATGGTATTTTTTTAATTGTTTGGGTTAACAAAATTTTATTTAGATTTATTATTTGAAGCCAAGATATAATTTGTCTTGATAGAACTATCTATCAGGTCAAGAGCATTAACAGCTTGATCAATAAAAATATCTTTTGACAAAATTTGGTGCCATTTGGTTCTAGCTTCAAACAATTCTTTATTTGCACTTATAAAACTTTTTTCTGTTTCAAGCATTTTGAAACTCAATTCATTTTTGTACTGTGAAATATTGTCAAATTGACTTGCCTTTTGTTTCTGAGTTTTTTGGTACTGCCTATATTTGACAATATTCAATGGTATACTCTTCAAATTTTGCTGTTTTTTAATCCATTCGGCTCTATCGTAAATATTATTTATTATTTCATTTTGGTTTAATTTTTTGTTGATTTGGTTTTTTACATAATTAAATTTATTAGTGTACTTATTCCATTTAGTGTAAGTTGCAGGACCTATTTTATCCCACTTTATGGGATTTTTTTCATCCCTTTCACCATTAAAGATATGCATATAACTATCTGGTATTATTATGTCACTCTGAACTCCCTCCAATTGAACGGACTCACCATTTATTCTGTAGAAAATATCAGTTGTAACTTTGAGAGCACCCATATCATAATCCGTATTACTAATAAAGCGATTTAAATCAATAATATTTTGAACTGTTCCTTTACCAAATGATTTTTCGCTACCAATAATGATTGCCCTGTTGTAATCTTGTAGTGCTGCAGAAATAATTTCTGATGCAGATGCACTCATTTCATTAATTAGTAAGACCAATGGACCATCCCAATAAACCTGTGGATCTCTATCATACAACACCTTTTTTCTATTTCCAATTGACTTAACTTGTACAACAGGTCCTCTCTCAATAAAAAGACCTGTCATTTCAACAACAGTTTGTAAAGACCCTCCCCCATTATTTCTCAAATCAAGTATAAGACCTTGAATACCGTTATTTTTTAATTTTATAATTTCATTTTTAACATCATTAGCAGAATTTCTATTTTTGTAATTATCAAAATCAGCGTAAAATTTGGGTAAACTTATGTATCCATAATTATTGTCATTTTTTGAAATTACTGTTGATTTTGCAAAGGTTTCTTCAAGTTCAACCTCATCTCTTTTTACTTTTACATCTTTAATTTGACCGTCAATTTTCTTTACTCTTAATGTAACCACTGTTCCTGCAGGACCTTTGATTAACTTTATCGAGTCATCTAACTTCATTCCATAAATACTCACCAAATCATCATTTCCTTGTCCAACAGCTAATATTACATCACCTACATCTAGCAACTTATCTCTCCAAACAGGACCACCAATTATGATGTCTACTATTTTTACATTACCATCAGCCTTAGATAATCTAGCTCCGATACCATCAAATTTTCCAGAGATGCTGACATCAAATTTTTCTTTATCATCAGGCTTGAAATAGAACGTATGTGGATCAAATTGACTAACAAATGAATTAACAAATACAGAAAACCAATCATCTCTATCTAACTCATTAGCATAATCAAAAAAATCATCAGTATTTTTCTTTACAGTAGAAATAGCATTTGTTTTTATTTCATCAAAATCTGATGAGTCAGAACTAAATCTTTGGGCAACTATATCAAGAACAGAATATTTTATTTGCTTTCTCCATCTCTCAAAAAGTTGATTTTTCCCAAGTGAGAAGGGAATTGAATCATTATTTAAATCAATAAATTCGTTTTCACTGAAATCAAAATCTGCTCCAAAAACTTTATCTACATATACTTTTGCATCATTTAATCTTAGATTGTAAGTTTTGTAGGTTTCTTCAAAAAATTCTAGTTGATAATTTTTTATTTGATTATCAATTTTATACTTATGTCTATTTAGCTGTCTAATATCATTTACAGTAAAAAACCTTTTTTGTGGATCAAGTTTAGAAATGAAATCATCAAAAATTTTAACTGAAAAATCATCATCTAATTCAATTGAATTGTAATGCCCTCTTTCAACAACATATTTTACTATTTCAAGTAAAACTTTCTCTTTCTCAGGATCAACTAATTTATCTTTTTTATAAGTAAATCCAAAAATAGTTAAACTTAAAATTGTGATTATTATTGAAAATCTTAGTTTCATATCTTATTTAAATATAATTAATTGAGGTTTATATACACAAAGTCAACGTGAATATATCTTCTTTTATTTACTTTTGTCAAAAATTAGACCATTGGATAAAAAAAGACCTTTAATCTTAGTTACTAATGACGATGGAATTACAGCACCAGGAATTAGGTGCCTTATTGATGTTATGAATGAAATAGGAAATGTCGTTGTTATTGCTCCCGATAGTCCACAATCTGCTATGGGACATGCTATAACAATTAACTCAACCTTGCATTGTCAAAAAGTGATTATGGACACTGGTCCACAAATTGAATATTCATGTTCTGGCACCCCTGCAGACTGTGTAAAACTTGGTATAAATGAAATTTTAGACCGAAAACCTGACTTATGTGTTTCAGGTGTTAATCACGGGTCTAATGCATCAATAAATGTTATTTATTCAGGTACAATGAGTGCTGCAATAGAAGCCTCAATCGAAGGTGTGCCTGCTATTGGTTTTTCATTGTTAGATTACAGTTGGAAAGCGGATTTTAATCAAATAAAAAGTTTTATAAAAAGAATTTCACTAGAGTCTTTAAAAAATGGGATTCCAACTGGAACTGCTTTAAATGTAAATTTTCCAAAATTGATAGAAAAAGAAATAAAAGGGATAAAAATATGTAATCAAGCTAAAGCTCATTGGATTGAAAAATTTGATAAAAGAACTAATCCACAAGGGAGAGAATACTATTGGTTAACAGGAGAATTTATTAATAACGATAATTCAAATGATTCTGACGAGTGGGCTTTAAAAAATGGGTACATTTCAATTGTACCTATTCAATATGATTTAACTAACTATTCAGTTTTAAAAGACTTACAAAACTGGAATTTTTGAAATGAAATATTACATTATAGCTGGAGAAGCATCTGGGGATCTTCATGGTTCTAAGTTAATAGAGGAAATAAAAAAAAATGATCCAGAATCTAACTTTAGACTTTGGGGAGGTGATTTAATGTCAAAATCTGGCGGTAAGGTTGTAAAAAGTTTAGAGGAATTATCATTTATGGGTTTCTATGAAATCTTAATTAACATTTTTACAGTATTTAAAAACCTTTCTTTTTGCAAAAGAGATATCAGACTTTTTAATCCAGATAAAATAATTTTTATTGATTACCCAGGTCACAACTTAAGGATTGCAAAGTGGGCCAAAAAATACGGATTTAAGACTTACTATTACATCAGTCCTCAGGTGTGGGCTTGGAAAGAGAGTAGAGTTAAAACATTAAAAAAATACATTGATGAGCTTTATGTAATTCTACCATTTGAAAAGGAATTTTTTAAAAAAAAGCATAACTATAAGGTTCATTACTTTGGAAATCCAGTTATGAATAATATTGATGAATTTATACGTAAAAAGAAATTTAAAATAAAATCAAAAAAACCTATAATTTCAATATTGCCTGGAAGCAGAAAGCAAGAAGTAAAAAAAATTCTTAGGGATATTTTGAAAGTAATAAAAAAATTTCCTAATTACAGGTTCATAATAGCGGGTGTTTCTCACATAGATAAAGAATTTTATGAAAAAATATTAAATGGAAATAATACAGAAATAATATTCAATAAAACTTATCAGCTACTTAATTCATCTTCCTACTCAATAGTTGCAAGTGGTACTGCAACATTAGAAACTGCTCTTTTTAATATCCCTCAAATCGTATGTTACAAAACAAATTTCATAAATTACCTTCTTGCGAAGTTTATTGTTAAAATTAAATTCATCTCATTGGTTAATATAATAATGGGAAGAGAAGTTGTAAAAGAACTTATTCAAGATGATGTTAATCCAAAAAAAATAGAAATGGAGTTGTCTAATCTATTGAACAACAACAAAATTAAGGGTGATTACGAAGAATTGAGAAAGATTCTTGGTAAGGACAATGCCGCAGAGAAAATCATTTCTCACATCCAAAATAACTAAAAAACAATATTGATTATTTTGTTTTTAACAAAAATAATTTTTTTTATTTTTTTCCCCTTTAAATAAGTATTCACTTTTTCATTTTCAGATATTTCTTTTTCAATATCATTAAACTCACAATCTAACTTAAAAATCATTTTAAATCTTAACTTACCATTGAAAGAAATAGGATATTCAAATTTGTCTTCAATTAAATATAATTCATCGTGAGTAGGAAAGTCCTGATTAGATATAGAATCAGACTCGCCAAACTTTGACCAAATTTCCTCACATATGTGAGGAGCAAAAGGGGAAATTAATAAACATAGTTGTCTAAGAACCTCTGATGATTTTTCATTTAAGGAGGATAACTCATTTACACAAATCATAAAAGCACTAACACATGTATTAAATGAAAAGTTTTCAATGTCTGAGTTAACTTTTTTAATTGTTTTGTGTAAAATTTTTAATGAATTTTCATTTGGTTTTGAATCTGAAACATTGAAACCAATCTCATCATGATATAGATTCCAAAACTTTTTTAAAAAATTATGAACGCCTGTGATACCGTCCGTATTCCAAGGTTTGGATTGTTCTAACGGACCCAAAAACATCTCATACATCCTTAATGTATCGGCACCGTATTTTTCGCAGATTCGATCTGGACTCACAATATTAAATTTTGATTTAGACATTTTTTCAACCTCTCTACTCACAATAAACTTTTCATTGAACTTATAGTTAGCATTTTTGTATTTAATATCTGAATTTTTTAGTTTTTCAAGATTTAGCTCATTATTGTTATTCAATAAGTCAATATCAATATTAATTTTTTGAACATCATATTTTTCAATTAAATCGTAGGAAACGTATGTATTAGAATTCTTTATTCTATGAATGAATGCACTATTTCCCAGAATCATACCTTGATTAACAAGTTTTTTGAAAGGTTCGGGTCCAGAAACATATCCGAGATCATATAAGACCTTATGCCAAAATCTTGCATATAAAAGATGTAATACAGCGTGTTCAGCACCTCCAATATATACATCGACTGGCATCCAATAATCAATTTTATTTTTTTCAGCAAATGATTCACTATTCCTAGGATCTAAAAATCTAAGAAAATACCAACATGAACCAGCCCACTGAGGCATTGTGTTCGTTTCTCTTTCATATTTTTTTCCATCTAATAAAACATTTTTCCAAGAATTGTTTCTAGCTAAAGGGGATGACCCATCACTTGCTGGTTTGAAGGAATCTACATCAGGTAACTCAAGCGGGAGTTCTCTATCAGTCATAGGGATTTTAATTTTACCATCGAACATAATTGGAATTGGTTCTCCCCAATATCTTTGTCTCGTAAAAATCCAATCTCTTAACTTATAATTGATAGTTTTTTCACCTGCTTCAGTCTCCTCCAATATATCACACACAATTTTTTTAAACTTTTGATTGTCCAATCCATTAAACTTACCTGAATTTGTAATTATCCCATTTCCTGTATAACAATCACCTTTATTTCCGCCTTGCACAACACTAAGAATTTTTAAATTAAATTTTTTTGCGAATTCATAATCTCTCTCGTCATGTCCTGGTACAGCCATAACTGCTCCAGTTCCGTAGCCAGATAACACATAATCTGCTATCCATATTGGGATTTTCTCTTTTGACATCGGATTGAATGCGTAAGAACCCGTAAAAACTCCTGTTTTGTCTTTTATATTTTCCTGCCTTTCTAAATCACTTTTTTGAGAAGATTTAGCAATATAATCTTCGACAAGATTTTTATTTTCTTTTGTGGTCAATTTAATTGATAGTTTATTTTCTGGTGCTAAAACCAGATATGTAGCTCCAAAGATTGTATCCGGTCGAGTAGTGAATACATCAATAAAACTATTCTTATCAATTACAAATCTAATTTTTGCCCCCTCTGATTTTCCAATCCAATTTTTTTGAGATAATTTGATTGATTCTGGCCAATCTAATATTTTTAGATCATCTAACAATCTTTCAGAATATGCTGTTATCCTCATAACCCATTGTCTCATGGGTTTTCTTACAACAGGGTAACCACCTCTTTCACTCAGACCTCCTATTACCTCTTCATTCGAAAGAACAGTTCCTAGCTCCTCACACCAATTTACATCAATATTATCTAGGTATGCTAACCTTTTTGAATCTATAAATTGTATTTTTTCATCTTCATTTAAACCTTTTGGTATTTTCAGTTCTGAAATGTCTTTTGCTTTATTATCAGTAATATCGAAGAAAGAATTATAAAGTTTTAAAAATATCCATTGAGTCCACTTATAATAACTTGAATCACTTGTTTTTATTTCACGATCCCAATCATATGACAAACCAAGTTTATTTAATTGTTTTTTAAATCTTTTAATATTTATCTCAGTTGTTAACCTAGGGTGTTTGCCTGTTTTGATAGCATACTGCTCAGCTGGTAGTCCAAATGAATCAAAACCCATAGGGTGCAATACGTTAAATCCTTTATTTCTTTTAAATCTAGAAATTATATCAGAAGCGATGTAGCCAAGAGGATGACCTACATGAAGACCCGACCCACTAGGATAAGGAAACATATCTAAAACATAGTATTTTGGCATGGTGTTGTCCATGGCAACTTTGAAAGTCTTATTTTCAGACCAGTAACTCTGCCACTTACTTTCGATAGATTTAAAATCGTATACCATCAAGAAATAATTTAATAAAAATACTACTATTGTTTGATAACAAAAAAGTTATAATTAAACATAAATCATAAACCTTTAGTAATTTTATAAAAAAATCACTTGAAAAAAATTACAAATAGTAAAATATTTTCCAATTATATATTGGTTATAATCAGTATTACTGTTGTTTTATTTTTTCTTTCATCCTTTCTCATAATTATCTTGAATTCTGAAAAAATCATCAATGATTTAAAAGAAAAAATTCCTGTCGTAGTTTTTTTAGAAGATAATATTACTCGAATAGAGCTAACTCAATTTGAAAAAAAATTAAAAATTGATGAAAGAATAAAATCTTTTGATTTTATTACTAATGATGAAGCTGCTGAAAACTTGAGTCAAGATATTGGAGAAGATTTTTTAGAATTTTTGGGTTATAATCCATTACTGGATTCATTTAATATTTTTTTCGACTCGGAATTCATTAACTCATTTAGCATTGATGAAATAGTTGATAAATTTAACGGTGAAGACTTCGTAAGTGAGGTAACTTACGATGCACCATTGATTTTCTTAATTAATTCTAATTTCGAAAAAATAAAAAATATCACAATAATACTTGGTATTGTGTTTATGCTAATATCTCTAATATTAATAAACAATACCATTCGACTATCACTTTACTCTAACAGGCTCAATATTAAAACTATGCAACTTGTTGGAGCCAAAAAAAGTTTTATAATACGACCTATAATAAAACGTCAAGTATTTTTTGCATTTACTGCATCAATAATTTCAAGTTTGACTATTCTCTCAATTATATTTTACCTAACAAATAATGTTTTTGAGATTAACATTTATCAAATTCAAAATTCGCTATTTATTTCATTTTCTGCATCACTTTTATTTAGCTTATTTATATCTTTCGTTTCAACAACATTTATAACCAATAAATTTTTAAATTCAAAAATTGATAAATTATACTAATGAAAAAAGAGAAAGAGAAACTTCTATTTGGTAAAAGAAATTACCAATTAATGATATTGGGTTTGGTCTTTATTACACTTGGATTTTTTTTAATGTCGGGAGGAGGATCCGATGACCCCAATGTTTTTAGTGATGAAATTTATAATTTTAGAAGAATACGCCTTGCCCCTTTTTTGATTATACTTGGGTTTATAATTGAAGTATATGCAATTATAAAAAACCCAAACTAAATGGAAATTATTAAGTCAATTTTGCTTGGGATAGTTCAGGGATTTACGGAGTTCCTTCCAATTTCATCAAGTGGACATCTTGAAATATTTAAGGTTATTTTAGGTTTTGAAACGGGACTGAATAATAATATACTTTTTACTTTAATACTTCATTTAGCAACTAGTTTCAGTGTGATAGTTGTGTATTGGAACGATATAAAAAAAATCTTTAAAAGTGTTTTTAGGATTAAAAAAGATGAAAACACCTATTTTTTTTCTCTAATTTTAATTTCAATTTTTCCAGCAGGAATTGTTGGTTTCTTTTTTGAAGAAAAAATCTCAAACCTTTTTGATGGTAATATAATTTTGGTAGGATCAATGTTATTATTTACATCTATAATTTTATTTATTTCTGACTTTAAAATAAAGACAACAAATAACTTAGATTATGTAAAATCCTTTTTTGTTGGAGTTTCACAGGCTCTAGCAATAATCCCCGGAATCTCACGGAGTGGATTAACCATATGTTCCTCTGTTATTATGGGAATTAATCGTGAATTGGCTGCAAAATTTTCTTTTATAATGGTATTACCTTTAATATTTGGATCATTTTTAAAAATTATAATTTTTGATGAAATAATTTTTAATCAAGAAATTATTAGTTCTTATTTCTTTGGATTCTTAAGTGCATTCTTATCAGGAATTTTTGCATGCAAATGGATGATTGTACTTGTAAAAAAAAGTAAAATGAAGTACTTCTCAGTATATTGTTTAGCTCTAGGTTTAATTTGTATATTTTTTAGTCTGTAAATGTTTGATGATGTTAAAGAAATTGAAAATGGATTAATTCTTCCAGTTTATAAACCATTGTTTTGGTCATCATTTGATGTTATAAAGACAATAAGATTTTTCTTCAAAAAAAAATATGGACTTAGAAAAATCAAAGTTGGCCATGCTGGTACTTTAGATCCCTTAGCAACTGGCTTATTATTGGTTTGTACAGGTAAAAAAACAAAACAAATAGAAAAGTTTCAAGCTTTAAAAAAGACATATTACACAACTTTTCACTTTGGAGCAACTACCCCTTCATTTGATCTTGAAACTGATATCAATCAAGTTTATGATATTAATCACATTAGTAATAATCAAATTACACAAACAATTGAAAAATTCAAGGGTGAGTTGTTTCAAAAACCTCCTTTATATTCAGCAATTAAAAGAAATGGAGAAAAATTATATGATTTTGCAAGAAAAGGAATAAACATAAGTGATATAAAAAAAAGAAAAATTGAGATTTTTGAATTTAGTATATTAAAAAATAACTTCCCCGAGATAGATTTTAAAATTACCTGCTCAAAGGGGACTTATATTAGAAGTATAGCAAATGATTTTGGAAAATGTCTTAAAACAGGTGCATTTGTAAAACATCTTGAAAGATTTTCAATAGGAGATTACAATCTCTCCAACTCAATAAGTGTCAACAATTTCAAAAGTTTTGGTTAAATAATTTTTTCAGAAAATTATCTCTTGATATTTCTTCAGCACCAAGACTACTTAAGTGTTGTGAAGGCAGTTGGCAATCAATAAAATCGTAGTTATTTTGTTTAAGTTCTTGACATAAAAAATATAAGGCAACTTTACTTGCATTTGGTTTTATCGAAAACATACTTTCACCACAAAAAATATTACCCAAATCTAGACCATATAAACCTCCAACAATTATATTTTGGTACCAAACTTCCACTGAGTGAGCATATCCCATTTCATGAAGCTCATTAAATGACTGTTTCAATCCATTAGTAATCCAGGTACCAGTTTGACCAACTCTTTTAATATTAGAACATGATTCAATAACTTCTTCAAAGTTTTGGTTGTAACTGATTTGATATTCTTTTTTTTTTAAAAAAGACTTGAAACTTTTTGAAACCTTAAAATTTTCTGGTAATAAAATCATCCTTGGATCTGGACTCCACCACATTAAATTTTCATCGTCATTAAACCAAGGGAATATCCCATTTTTGTAAGCTTCCAATATTCTTAAGGGATTTAAATCTCCTCCAATGGCAACAACACCTTCTTTAGTTGCAGATGTTGGGGAAGGAAATTTGTAATCGTGACCAAGTTGTTGCATAATCAGAATGGCAAGTCATCTGTATCCTCTTCTTCAGAGTTAGAATCAGATGAATCAGTATCTTCTGGAGTTCCATCATCAATAGTTCCAAGATCGGGAATTGGAGGTAAAGGATTTCCTTCTTGTTGAGTTTTTTCAATTCTCCACCCTTGAATTGAGTTAAAATACTTAGTCTCTCCATCTTTATTTACCCACTCCCTTCCTCTCAAGTTGATGTCAACTTTGACAAAATCTCCTGTATTAAATGCATCTAAAAGTTCACAACGATCTTGTATGAACTCAACCATTATGTTTTGAGGATATTGTTCTTGTGTAGTTACTACAATTTCTCTTTTTTTAAAACCATTAGAACCATATTCTTTGGTTTCGTTTATTAATTTGATTATTCCTGATATATTCATTTTAAATTTGATTTAATTTTTTTTACTATAGATTTAAACTCATTGTCACCCAATTTTATAGACTTTCTAAAGTTCATATCACTCATAGATTCTAAAGGTATTAAATGCACATGAACATGAGGTACCTCAAGTCCTACAACCGACAATGCTATTCTTTTACAATTAACGGATTTTTTTAGTGCTAAAGCAATTTTTCTAGAAAAATTCATAAGTTTTTGATAATCTTCAGAGTTTAAATCAAATATATAGTCTACCTCTTTTTTTAATATACATAATGTATGTCCTTTTTTATTTGGATTTATATCTAAAAAAGCGAAACAGTCATCAGTTTCATCAATTTTATAACATGGTAGTTCCCCTCTTATTATTTTTGTGAAAATTGATGACAAATTACAATCTTGTTATTGATAAAATTTCAAACTTAATTTTTCCGTTTGGAACTTTAATCTCAGCAATATCTCCAACTGATTTTCCTAAAAGCCCCTTACCTATTGGTGAATTAACTGATATTTTTCCGGCTCTTAAATTAGCCTCACTTTCGGCAACCAAAGTATATTCAAGAGTGGCTTGATTGGCTTGGTTTTTAATTTTAACTTTCGAGAGTACAAGAACTTTTGAAGAATCTAGTTGTGATTCATCAATTAGTCTAGCATTTGATAGTATTTCCTCTAATTTTGAAATTTTAAGTTCTAATAATCCTTGTGCCTCTTTCGCCGCATCATATTCAGCATTTTCACTTAAATCACCTTTATCTCTTGCTTCTGCTATTGCTTTTGAGGCTTTAGGTCTTTCTACATCCTTCAATTGATTGAGCTCAGCTCTTAGTTTTTTTAGACCATCTTTTGTATAATAATTAACCTTCATAGATTAAAAAAAAAACCTCTTATCAGAGGTATTACTAATATACGAATTTTAATCTTCTTTTATTTAAATTTGAAATTGATAATGAGATTAATATTATTAATAGTTATTTTAATTTTTGGATGCGAAAATTCAAATGTTAATTATAACCCCTATATTCCTAATATCAAATTTGATAAAACTATTAATCTAGATTTACCATTATATGATGATGTTAAGTTCTCGAGTGGTTCTGTTGAACTAAATGGAATTGGTGTTTGCGGAGTAGTCATTTTTAATTTTAATGGTGATATTTTAGCATGGGAGCAGTGTCCCCCAAATCATGCTGTTAACTCATCTTGTCCAAAATTGAATATTAGTGGGGTACAACTTTCTTGTGATTGTACACAAAACCTATACAGTTTGGCCACTGGACAATTATTAAATAATATTGAACAAAATAACAAATATGCCCTTGTTAGATACAGGACAGAAAAAATTGGATCTTCACTCAGAATTTATAATTAGAAATTAAAATCAAGACCTAATAGGAAATTAATTTCAGCCATGGGATAAAAATATGACCCGGAATATGTCTTATTATCTATGTCATAAAAATAATGTCCACCATAACTTTCATATTTTTGATTCAATAAATTATTTACTAGGAGCTTTAACTCTGAATCTTTTGAAAATCCTGGTATCGAAAAGTTATAATTTAATCCCAAATCATTAACAAGATATGATGCAAGAATAGAAGACTCAACATTTGTGTTTGACATGTATTGTTTTCCAACATACTTGGTGTGAAAAAACAAAAGTGTTTTACCATTTAAATTATATTCAACAGAATTTCCAAAAACCAAGTTTGGTGAAAAGGAAATATCAGTTTTACCAAAATTTCTCAAACTACCGTCAAATTGAGTCAAATAATCACTGTTTTTATTTGAGCTAAATGTAATATTTGGCTTGATTGTAAAGTAATCATCTATAAAGAAAATACCATCAAACTCAATCCCAGCACGGTAACTTTCCCCAACATTTGCTCTTATATAATAACCAACATCGTCTCTCTCTCCAGTTAAAACCAATTGATCATTATAATCCATAAAGTATAAATTGATATTATATATAGACTTTTTTCCTTTATACTTCCATCCTAACTCAAAATCATCAAGCATTTCAGGAAAAGGATTTCCGTTTTCGTAGTCTGTTCTGGTTGGTTCCCTGTGAGCACGAGCAAATGATAAATAAAATTCATTATTGCGATTTAATTTATAATAGAGACCTGCTTTGGGGTTAAAAAAATTGAAACTTTTATTGATGTTATTACCACCAATTAATTCAGCATCATAATTTATATTTCTGTTCTGAAGATCAACAAAAATATAGAACTTATTATTGAAAGCGTGTTGGAACTTTGCAAATAAATTAAACTCCTCTTTGTTACCATAATTATCGTAATATCTGTGCCTGATTTCTGAATTACCTGTATTTCTAGCCCATATTACTTCACCAAAATGATTACCAAAATATTTATTTAGTGTTCCTCCTAAAATCAATTTGCTTGAATTTTTTTCATAAATAAAATTAAATAGTGAACCATAAAAATCATTATCCAACCATTTTCTTCTAATAAGGTCAGAGATTACTTCACCATTATTATCAAAAATCAAATAATCAGATAAATTTTGGTCTTCATTATACTCCTCATAGTAACCTCTACCGTGAGTGTAGTGAAATGTTAGATTTGCACGCCATGATGGATTTATCTTGTGATTAAAAATCAATTGATAATGGTCTTGCTTATAATTATCCTCTTGTTTATCGTAAAAAAATTGATCCCCATCATCATTGAAATACGTGCCTGCATAATTAAATTTTCTATTGGTACTTAAGGTTTCTTGATCAAGACCATACCAAGCTTGATAAGTTCTTTCGTGCCCACCAAAAGTAATAAATTTTATATTAGTTTTTTCTTTATAGTATGAACCCTGCAAAAAATAACCTTTTAAATTTGAAGATGCCCGATCGATATATCCATCAGAATATATTTTTGATAGATTACCATTTAATTCAAAATACTCACCTACCCTCCCAGTTGTGAAACTTATTGAATTTTTTAGTGTTCCATAACTACCAAAGGAATTAGATAATTTGAATTTAGAAGCCTGAGATTGTTTTTGAGTAGAAACATTAATACTCCCACCAAAAGCCCCTGCCCCGTTAGTCGAAGTTCCTACCCCACGCTGAATCTGAATACTTGAAATACTACTTGCTAAATCTGGCAAATCAACCCAATATGTAGCGTGGGATTCTGAATCATTAAGTGGTACACCATTTATTGTAACATTAATTCTAGATCCATCTGAACCTCTAATACTCATGCCCGTATAACCTATTCCATTTCCGGCATCAGATGTAATATTTACAGACGGCGTCATACTTAAAATGACAGGTACGTCTTGACCAAGATTTACTCTAGAAATATCATCAGCATCCAATACTTTAAATGGAACAGGGTTATTTGAAGAAGCTCTAATTGCCGTTACAACTACCTCATCAAGGTTTTGTTGATTTACTAGAATAGTATCAATTGTATTTTCTTGTGAAAAGATTGCGATATTCGAAAATAAAAATACCGTTAAAATTAAATTTTTCATATTTATAAACTTTAACGGGATTCTAAAGTGAGTCACATTTCCTTACAAAATTACTTTGTCAGGTTCAATGGGTATAATCTCAGCCGTAGCACCCCAGAATTTATACAAACTTAAAAAAAAAAGCGACCCGAAAGCCGCTTTTTAAATCCTAGTAAGAAATTTTGAGTCCAATAGAAACATTTCTTCCCATATCATAAAAACCGTAGTTTTTAAATCTGGATAAATGATCGTAGTAGTACTTGTCAAAAACATTTTCAACTTTCCAGAATAACTGAGCTCTTGCACCAGGGTATAATATATTTAATTCATACTGTCCTGAAACATCAACTAAGAAGTTTGAGTGAGTTGAATTCTCAAAAGTTGCCACTTTATCTTG
>CACKBA010000012.1 GCA_902598295.1 uncultured Bacteroidota bacterium | reverse complement strand
GAAGTTCCACCAGTACTTACTAATGGAAGTGGTTGTCCAGTGACTGGAATTAGTTGGACAGCAACTGCCATGTTTGTAAAAGCTTGGAAAACTACAGGAATACCTACACCAAGCGATACTAATTGCCCAAATTTTGTTTCAGACTTATATGAAGTAATTATAATTCTAAAGAATAATATTATATATAATAACAATATAATAAAGGCGACTATAATACCATATTCCTCTGCAATAATGGCAAAAATAAAATCTGAGGTGCTTTGCGGTAAAACATACTTCATAGAACTTTTACCAGCACCTGCACCAAATATTTTTCCATTTGCAATTGCCGCTTTTGCTCTGTTAATTTGATAATTTGATGCATCATCTAGGTCATTCTTAACAAAGCTTTCAATTCGGTTAGTCCATGTATCAACCCTGTTAGGAATTACTTCAGGATATTTATTAACCGCAAATAAAAACGATGACAGGATAAAAACAAACAAAAAGAATAATGCGGTAAGATGTTTAAGCTTATATCCTGAAACAAAGATTAGCATTGTTGACATAATAAAAACTAATAATGCAGTTGAAAAGTTTGACGGAAGAATTAATGCTACTACTAATATAACTGGAAACCACATTAATAAAAAAGTATTAATGAAACTAAGATTCTTATTTTTTTCTTTAGACAAAAAATTTGACAAGTAAATCAATAAGAAAATTGATGCTAAGGTTGAAGGTTGAAACGAGATTTCTAATATGGGTATATTAAGCCATCTATTTGCATTTGCACCTTCAATGATATTACCCTGAAAAGATGCAAAAAATAATAAAAATGTTACCAATGGAAGAGCAATTAAGGAAAGACCTTTGAAATATTTATATTCGACTAAATGTGTCAAATACATAATCATAATACCAATAAATATAATTGAGATATGTTTGATAATGTTTGAAAAAATTAAATTAGTTCCAAAGTTTGAGCTGGCACTGTATACCGGTAAGAATGAAAATATTGCTAAGGTTAGAACTACAATCCAAATAGCCTTATCACCACGAATATTTTTAAGTACACTCATAGTTTTCTAACCTCATTTTTAAATAAATTTCCCCTATCCTCATAATTTTTAAATAAATCAAAACTTGCACATGCAGGAGATAATAAAACTACATCACCTTTTTTTGAAATATCATATGCGCTTTTAACTGCATCTGCTATTTTATTTGTGGAAACTACAAGATTACAATGCTGGGAAAATGTGGAAATTATTTTTTCATTATCAGTACCTAAACAAATAATTGCTTTGACATTTTTTTTAACCAAGGGAATCAATTGATTATAATCATTTCCTTTATCTACTCCTCCTACTATCCAAACAATTGGACTTTTATATGAATTTAAAGCATAGAATGTTGCATTTACATTTGTTGCTTTAGAATCATTTATATACTTTACTTTGTGTATGGTTAAAAAATGTTCCAACCTATGAGGAATATTTTGAAAAGTCTTTAGACTTTCAATAATTTTTTTATTTGAAATATTTAAAATTTCTGAAACAGCAATTGCTGCCATTGAATTTTTTACATTATGTAACCCAGTCAATGAGGTTTTACTAATATCTATCATATTTTCGTTGTTATTTATTGATAATTTGATTTGATTTTTCTGAAGCATTAAATGATTTTTTTGTGGACTTATATTATTTCCTGTATAGAAGGGAATAGTAAAAACTTCAGTTTTTAATCCATTAATTTTATTTATTGTGTTTTCACAATCACCACTGTAAATAAAGTAATCCGAACTTTTCTGATTACTTGTGATATTGAATTTTGCATTTATGTAATTTTCTAATTTATTTTCATATCTGTCTAGATGATCTGTTGTTATATTGGTTATTAATGAGATATCAGGTTTAAAATCTATAATATGATCTAACTGAAAACTACTAACTTCCAAAACATAATAATCAAATTGATTTTCAACTAAAGAGGTTGAAAAACTGTATCCAATATTTCCTGCTAAACCAACATTAAATCCACTATTTTTTAAGATGTGGTAAATTAATTTAGATGTTGTTGTTTTTCCATTTGTTCCAGTTACAGCAATAATAAATGCATTGGTGTATCTACTAGCAAATTCAATTTCTGAGATAATATTCTTATTTTTTAAGGATGGTTTAGACTTTATTAGTGAATTAAAATCAATTCCTGGACTAATTACAATTTCATCAGAGTTATTTAAAGTATTTTCCGAATGACCTAATTCCTCATACTCAATACCTAATTCAGTTAATATTTTTTTTGTTTCTGGTTTGATATTTTTTGATTCCGAAAGAAAAATATCCAGACCATTTTTTTGGGCCAATTGTGCAGCACCAACTCCACTAATTCCAGAACCAAGAATAACTATTTTATTTTTTCTTGTCATCTTAATTTTAAGGTAATTAGAGTTAGTATGGCTAGTAAAATTGAAATTATCCAGAACCGTGTAACAATTTTAGTTTCACTCAATCCTTTTTTTTGAAAATGGTGGTGAATTGGACTCATTAAAAAAATTCTTTTTCCAATTCCATATTTTCTTTTTGTGTACTTAAAAAAACTTACTTGAATAATTACAGATACTGTCTCAATTAGAAAAATACCACACAAAATAGGAAGCATTAATTCTTTTCTAACAAGGATTGCAATAACTGCTATTATTCCTCCGATTGATAAACTACCTGTATCACCCATAAAAACTTGTGCAGGGTGGGTATTATACCACAAAAAACCTATCAATCCACCAAGAAGTGCAGAGACAAAAACAAGTATTTCACCTATTCCTGGTATATACATTATATTTAAGTAATCTGAAAAAATAAAATTACCCGAGACCCAGGCCAGAATTCCAAGAATAAAAACTACAATTGATGAGGTTCCAGCTGCTAGGCCATCAAGACCGTCTGTTAAATTAGATCCATTTGAGACTGCAATGATTATAAAGGTTATGACTAAAACATAAAATATCCAATTAATATTATTCTTTGAAATTTTAAATATTTGGACATAATCTAATTCATTATTTTTTACAAATGGAATTGTTGTTTTTAATGACTTTTGATTGGAAATTATATTTTGTTCAGCGTTAAACTCATTATTTTGCTTGACTTCTATCTCAGGGTGGAAGTAAACTGTAAAACCAATAAATAATCCTAAAAAAGTCTGACCAAGAATTTTTACCCAACTGCTAATCCCTGATTTTTTTTTCTTGAAAACCTTAATATAATCATCTGCAAATCCGATTAATGCTAACCATAGCAAAGAAATGATTAGAATTACTATATAAATGTTCTTAAAATCAGTGAATAATAAAATGGGTATTATTGTTGATAATATTATTATAATACCTCCCATAGTTGGTGTTCCTTCTTTATCTTTTTCACCCGGTAAACTGAGATTTCTAATGTTCTCACCTATTTGTTTTTGTCTTAAATAGTTTATTATTCTCTTCCCAAAAATTGTTGAAATTAAAAGAGCTAGAATAAAACTAATTGCAGATCTAAATGAAATATATTGAAACAAACTAGCTCCCATCAATTGAAACTCCTTCTCTAATATTTCAAATAAATAATATAACATCAGACTGCAATTTTTAATGATTTTTTGACAACATGTACATCATTGAATTCTATTTTTTTTGATTTTATAATTTGATAGTTTTCATGTCCCTTACCAGCAATAAGAACTATACATTTTTCATCTAACATTGACAATGCAAGTTTTATAGCTTTTTCTCTATCTATCTCAATCATTACTTTTTTTAATTCTATTTTTTCAATACCAGATATCATATCTTCAATTATATTTTCTGGATTTTCATTTCTAGGATTATCAGATGTAAAAACAGAAAAAGAACTATTATTCATTGCAATTAAACCCATTTTTTTTCTTTTATTTTTATCCCTTCCTCCTCCACAGCCTATCACTGTAATTACTTTAGATTTATTAATATTTATATTATTAATTGTATTCAAAACATTAAGTAATGCATCTGGTGTATGGGCATAATCGACAATAGCTGTTACCCTTTCATTCCTAATAATTTCAAATCTTCCATTGGGTGGTTGTAAAAGAGTTAAATTTTTATAAATATTTTTTTCATTTAATTCGAGGAGTTTAGCTATTGACGCTACTGATAGTATATTGTAGGCGTTAAAATTTCCAATCAAAGAAGTTTGAATTTCTTTATTATCAAGTTTTAATGTCATTCCATCAAAAGAATTTTCAATTACAAGTAATTTAAAATCTGCAGGTTTCTTCATGGACATTGTATAAGTTTCAGAAACTGTATTCTGAATCATATACATGCCATTTTTGTCATCAATATTGACCAACGATTTTTGATTATTTTTTAAGTTGTCAAATAGTCTTTTTTTAGTATTTAAATAAGTTTTGAAGTCGCCATGATAATTCAGGTGGTCATGAGTTATATTTGTAAATACACTGATGAAAAATTCTAATGAATCAATTCTCTCTTGATGAATTGAGTGGGAAGACACTTCCATAAAACAAAAATTAACATCTGATTCCACCATTTTTCTTAGATACATGTTAGTATCATATGAATCTGGTGTAGTCAAATCCGTTTTATAATTTTTATTATTAATTTTAATTGTATTTGTAGAAATTAAACCACTTTTATAACCCATATACAACATTAATTCATGGCATAAAGAGACTGTTGTTGTTTTTCCGTTTGTGCCTGTTACACCAATCAGTTTTAACTTTTTTGAAGGGTTGCCAAAAAAATTACAGCAAATTTTTGCGTATGATTTTCTACTTGATTTAACTTTTACATAAGTTATACCTTCAAGCAATGTCTCTGGAAATTTTTCACATATAATTGATGAAGCACCATGTTCGATAGCATTATTTATATAATTATGTCCATCATATTTATTGCCCTCAATTGCTATAAATAAAAAATTACTTTTGATTTCATTAGAATTTTTTGAAATATCGTAAACAATAAAATCAAGTCTACCAATTACTTGAATTGTGTCGACGTCAATTAATATTTGCTCAATTTTTTTCATTGATTTATACTGGTTATTCTATTGTCCATTAATTCTCTTTCTATTTCTTCAACAGAAAATTCAAGATGATTTGGGTACTTAGACATAATTTTTTCTGCAATATTTTTGAAAACAGGACCAGCAACTGTTGAACCGTAATATCCTATTTTTTTGTTTGGTTTATTAACTGTGATTATACATGAATACTTGGGTTTATGAGATGGGAAAAAACCAACAAAAGTTGAATTATAATTTATACTGTCTGAATTATAATCTACTTGAGTTGTACCGGTTTTTCCTGATATATTAAAATATTTAGACTTGATATTATAAGCTGTTCCATTTGGATGCTGCACAACATCATAAAGCATTTTATTAACAATATCTAAGGTGTTTTTTGAGCAAACAGATGAATTTATAACCTCTTTTTTAAATTTATAATCATGCCCATCGGAAGTGGTAACTCTTTCTAAAAATTTTGGCTTTACCATCTCACCATTGTTGGCTATTGAATTATAAAATGTTAAAATTTGGAGTGGAGTTAATGATATTCCATATCCATATGCCATCCATGGTAATGATAATCCGTTCCAAGTATTATCATCAGGGTGAGGGAATTTGGGCTTTGGTTCTCCCTTTATTTCTATACCCAATGACCTATCAATTCCAATATTGGAAATTCTATCTACAAATGTTATTGGTCTATTTTTATAAAAATCATTTACTGCTGAAACAATTCCTGTGTTTGATGATAATCTAAATATGTCCATCATATTTATCTCTCCGTAACCACCCTCTTTTGAATCTCTTACATCAAAACCATAGAAGTTTAGTTTACCATTTTTTGTATCTATTTTTTGAATCGTATCAATTGCATTATCTTCAAACAAAGAGATAACAGACATTAATTTGAAAGTTGAGCCTGGTTCTATAGATTCTCCAACTGCATAATTCAATTTTTCATAGTATTTACCTTCAACAGTTCTTCCAAAATTTGATATTGCTTTGATTTTACCTGTACTCACCTCCATAACAATTGCTGATGAATGATCAGCTTCGAAATTTATAGTTTGCTCTAGTAGATTGTCATGAACTATGTCCTGAATTTCAATGTCAATCGTTGTATATACATTTGATCCGTTAACGGGACTAATGTTTAGATTATTATCCAAAATTTTCCACTGTCCGTTGGAAATCTTTCTCTTGGTTACGAGACCGTTTTTGCCTCTCAAAAACCTTCCAAAAGCATGCTCCAAACCAACCCCCCTAAAGTTTCCGTTTTCATCTATTCTTTCATATCCAATAGTTCTTTCTGCAATTTTTCCAAAGGGATATTCTCTGCTGATTTTATTTTCTATTATTAATCCTCCCTTTATTGATCCGTATTTCAGAATGGGGAATCTTTTAATTTTTCCTAGTGATTTTATATCTACATTTCTAAAAAGGTTCAAATATCTATTATTATTTTTCCTAGCCTTTTTTATTCTCGTACATTCATAATTAGAATTAGATTTTTTGAATTTTGAGATTTTTTCACAAAGAGAACTAACCTCAGTTTGGAAAATTTTATCGGATATGATTTTTGTGTCAACAAATATGTCATATTTTAAAACACTAGTGGCTAATATGCTACCGTCGTTTGAATATAAATTACCTCTTACAGGCTCAGTTATAAAATTCTTTACTGTTTTATCCTCTGCTATCTTTCTATATTTATCTCCATCAATAAATTGAATTTGAAATAACTTATAAAAAATTCCCAAAGAAAATATTAGCATTAGAATACCAACAACGTAAAGTCTTAATAAAAAATTATTTTCCATTATTCTTTTGTAATAACAATTTTTGTAGGCGGATTCAATGAGGGAGCTATTCCTCTATCAGATAATTGAATTTTGATATTTGACTCCATTTTTATTTTTACTATTTCTTTTCTTTTTTCAATAAATTCATTTTCGACCATGACGACCTTTTTAGATAAATCATTCAATTTGTAGATTTTAGTATCAACACTGTGTGATGAATAAATCATTATTACTGCAAGAAAAAACAAGAACATAACGAACCTTATATTTTTGAGATTTGTTTGTTCAATTATTAGTCTCCCGTTGATTATGTCTAAAATTTTCTTTCTCATAGTTTTAAGGCAGATCTTAGTTTTGCACTCCTCGATCTTACGTTAAATTTTAATTCAGATTCACTTGGTTTCAAAAACTGAAATTTCAGTTTAAAAGGATTTAAAGAGTTTCCAAATTCATCTTTAATAGGCTCTTCATCAAAACATCCATTTTTAAAATATCTTTTTACTAAACGGTCCTCTGCTGAGTGATAAGTTATTACAGACATAATTCCGTTTTTTGATAAAATTTTTTTAGACTGGGTCAATATTTCCTTTAAAAATTCTAACTCTTTATTTACTTCAATCCTAATAGATTGGTAGACTCTAGCTAAAAAGCTATTTCTAGTGTTGTGATTAAAGAATTTTTCCAAAACAGAATTTAAATGATTTGTCTTAGTAATTTTTTTATTTGTTCTTTCAATACAGATTTCCTTTGCAATTTTCTTTGAATTTTTTAAATCACCATTTAAAAAAAACAAATTTGAGAGTTCAGTTTCTGTATAATTATTAATTACACCTATAGCGTCTAAATTTTGTTTTTGGTTCATTCTCATATCCAATTTATATCCGGGTTGAAAACTAAATCCTCTATTTTTTTTATCGAGTTGATGAGATGAAACACCTAGGTCGGCTAATATTCCATCAACTTTTTTAATTTTTAAAAAATCAAGAGTCTGCATTAAATAAATATTATTTTGCCTAAAAAAAATTAATCTTTCATCCTCAATTATGTTACTTTGTGAATCTAAATCCTGATCAAAAGCAATCAACCTTCCTTTGCTCCCCAAACGATTTAGTATTTCACGTGAATGACCCCCTCCACCATATGTCATATCAACATAAACTCCATCGCATCGAATTTCCAAACTATCTACACTTTCACTTAATAGTACAGGCTTATGATAACTCATTGTTTTGATTACCCATTACTTGTTCAGTTAGCTTTATAAAATCAATATTTTTATCATTTATTGATTTTTCATAGTTATCCTTGTCCCAAATTTCAATTATGTTTATGGCAGATGCCATAACTACATTTTTTTTAAGATTTGAGGTGCTTA
The DNA here is from genome assembly GCA_902598295.1 of uncultured Bacteroidota bacterium. Lineage (GTDB taxonomy): Bacteria > Bacteroidota > Bacteroidia > Flavobacteriales > Flavobacteriaceae > Eutrophosalina. Next base: position 24,440 of record CACKBA010000012.1, on the reverse strand, counting down.
TTAAATCGATTGGTACTAAAAGTCTATAATTGGAATCCAACTCAAGTGTTCTGACTCCAGCGCTAAAAATTCTAATAAAATCGTTATTCTTTTTTATAAATCTATTTAGTGAATTTATTTTGTCCATTACTTTTTTCCACTCAACCATTGGGTAAAGTTCAAGACAATTCTGAAACACTGATCTTTTTATAATAAAGCTATTTTTTAAATTTCCATCAAGTTGTTTTTTTAACTGTGATGGTAAAAGAATCCTGCCTTTATTATCAATTTTACACTCAAAAGTTCCAGTTAGTTTTGTCATATTCGAAACGCCTTCTTTCAAATATATATATTTTATCCCACTTTTTCCCACTTTTTCCCACATTGTTAATAAATATGTAAATAGATTAGTTTTTAAATGATAATCACCTTTAAATCAGATATTTAAGAGTTATATTTGATTTTTTTTTAATAAAAAATCATCTTTTAATAAATAGTGTTTTCTATATGATTACTTTAGCATCGACAATTTGAATTAGTTTTTTATGTCAAATACAAATTTTCAATACTTGTCAAAAGGCACTGGGCAACCCATTGTAATTCTGCATGGGCTAATGGGAGGGTTAAGCAATTTTAAAGATGTATTTGATTTTTTCCCAAAGCTTGGTTATGAAGTGATTGCACCTGAACTTCCAGTTTACAAATCAAATATTCTTGATACAAATTTGAAATATTTTTCAAAATATATATACTCATTTATTAAGCATTTGAAATTAAATAATATTATACTTCTAGGAAACTCAATGGGTGGCCATGTTGGATTAATATTTTCAAAAATGTATCCTGACTTAGTGAAGGGACTTGTACTAACTGGCAGTTCAGGTCTTTATGAAAATTCAATGGGTGATTCATATCCAAAAAGAGAAGACTATAATTTCATTAAAACCAAGACAGAAGGTGTTTTTTATAACCCAAAAATTGCAACAAAAGAAATTGTAGATGAAGTTTACCAAACCGTAAATGATCGTAAAAAATTAATAAAAATACTTGCATTGGCAAAGAGTGCAATAAGACATAATATGTCAAAAGATTTGCCTAAAATTAAAATACCTACAGCATTAATATGGGGAGAAAATGATAATGTAACCCCACCGGAAGTTGCATTAGAGTTTAATAAATTAATGCCAAACTCTGATTTATTTTGGATTAGTAGATGTGGTCATGCACCCATGATGGAACATCCAAAGAAATTTAATGAGATTCTCAAATCATGGTTATTAAAAAATAACTTTTAATGAAAATTTCAAAAATAAAATTTTTAAAAAGTAGTGCTAAAGTAACCGAGTGCCCTGCAACTACTTTAAAGGAGTTTGCATTCATTGGTAGGTCAAATGTGGGTAAATCTAGTTTAATTAATATGCTTTTTGCCAACAAGAATTTAGCCAAGATTTCAAAAAAACCAGGCAAAACTAAGTTGATTAATCATTTTATGATTAACGATGAAATTCTATTGGTTGACTTACCTGGATATGGTTATGCTAAGCTTTCAAAAGGTGAAACAAAAAAAATTAACTTTCTAATTAAAGATTACCTAGAGAATCGCAATAATCTATTCAAACTATTTTTATTGATTGATATTAGACATGACCCGTTAAACACCGACTTGTTTTTTATCAATTATCTCAACGAAATAAGGAAAAAATTTAATATAATTTTTACCAAAGCTGATAAAATAAAAAAGACTGATTTAGTAAACAAATCAACTAACTATATTGAAAAAATTGACTCACAGTATTTAGACAATAAGTTTTTTATAAGTTCATCAACAACAAAAAGTGGGAGACAAGATATTTTAAACTTTATTATGAAATAAGAAAATTATTTTTTTCTGAGATCTAATTTTTCAGCAAAATAATCACAGAAATCAGAAAACGCCTTAAATATTTTTTCATTATTGGTTGAGCGCAGATGAGTTTTTGATAAACTAACTAGGGTTTGATAGATAAATATGTTCATGTGCTCAAGTGGCATATCTTTAGTCCATAAATCAATTTTTAAGGTTTCCTTTTTATCAAAATCCCAAGTACTTAAAATTAATGCTTTTACATCTTGATTGGTAACACCTCCATCCTCTGCAGACCACATTATATTTTCAGGAATCTTATTTTTGTCGAGTTCTACATTAATAATTATATCTTTTTTTATTTTTTTCATTTTCTAGGGGTGTAATTAGATTTCAAATATAAATCATATTCGTTCATAATTGCTAAGTCCTTCAACTTAACGTTATATTTATTTTGATAAGATTTAACTATATTATAACCAATCCATTGACCTGCCATAGGACTAGATTCGGAATCTATTGATAGTCCAAATTTTGAATATGGAGCATCATTAATAAATCTTTTTTCAAGTGAAATATCAGTTGAAAAAATCAAGTTATTTTTAACAAAGTACTCCCATATTTCATATTCATTTTCATACAACCAATTTGCATTCTCTTTATTAATACCTATGATTTCTTCAATATCAAAATCTGTTATTTTTTCCATCATGGAAATAATTTTACCATAGTAAATAATTTTTGAAATAAATCTTCTGTCATTTGGATATTTAATAAAATCTTCAAGAAATATTTGGGATATATCTTTTACAAAATAATCTTTATTCATCTTCATTGAAATATAATTTGGAATTGATTTGTAATAGATATTATCGCCCATGTAGCAATCAGTAGAAACTATCAATAATGAATCTGTCTTAATAATATTATAATTATAATCGATACCGTTATTAACGGTAATAATTTTTGGAATGTTAAAACTTCCAAATTCATTCTCTATTTTTTTAATCGTTTTTGCAATTTCAATTTTATAAGAATCAAATTCTTTAAATGCATGATTAGACATATTAAAAATATTTCTTCTCAATGAATCATTATATATTTCCTTCCATTCATCAATTGAAAATTGGTTAGGAAATAAATAAGGAAATTTGCTTTTGAGTGATAAAATTGAGTCAATATTAGATTCAAAAAAAAGTTTTTCAAATCTAATTACTTCAATCTTACTAGTATAATTACTATCTTCATACTTTGTGTTTTTACAAGAAAATATAACTAGAAAAAAAACAATTAAAATCAACGAAAAATAGTCTTTAGAAAAAATCATTTGGCAAGTAATTTGAAAGGTTCTAATTATACTCATGTTTAAAGATAATTTAAAAATAATCAACTTCATAGTAGACTGGTTGAACAACTATTGTGATATGAATTCAGTCAATGGTTTTGTTGTTGGTGTTTCAGGAGGGATTGATTCTGCCTTAACCTCCACTTTATGTTCAATGACTAAGAAACCGGTTTTATGTATTCAAATGCCAATTCACCAATCTACAAATGAGATTATCAGGTCAACTAATCACATAAAATGGTTAGAAGAAAAGTTTAAAAATGTTAATTCTATTGAGGATAATCTATCATCAATTTATGATGAATTCGTTAAAACTAAATCCAATTTTACAAATTCCCAACGTTATTTTAATGAAAAACAGCAACTAGCTTTAGCCAACACTAGGTCTAGACTTAGAATGTTAAACTTATATTTTCACGCTACATCAAATAATTACATAGTAGCAGGAACTGGAAACAAAGTTGAAGATTTTGGTGTAGGTTTCTACACAAAGTATGGTGATGGTGGTGTTGATATATCCCCTATTGCTGATCTAATGAAAAGTGAAGTGAAATCTCTTGCAGAATTTTTAAAAATTAATAGTGAAATTATTTTAGCTAAACCAACAGACGGTCTATGGGATGATACCAGAACTGATGAGGAGCAAATTGGAGCAAATTATGATGAACTAGAATGGGCCATGAACGAGATTGAAAAAGGAAAAAAATCTACAGATTTTGAGGGAAGGAATAAAGAAGTAATTGAAATATTAACAAGATTTAATTTTCAGAACAAACACAAAATGATTCCAATACCAATTTGTAAAATACCAGAAAGATTAAAAAACTAATGCAACTAAATAATTTGCTCATTCTGAGTGAGACTTTTCAATTAAATCACATCTCTATTAGTTCTTCAACACCATAATATTCACACAATAGCGCCTCATAATCAAAATCCCATTCTTCATCACCATCAAAGTATTTTATATCTGAGGAATCATAATCAAAAGGTTCTAAACTAAAATAATAACCTATTTGATGACTCATTGAAAAAGAACACTTTAAATAACTATTATTTTTACTGATATCTACTATTAAATCATATCCATCTCTTGTAGCAGCCACTCTATCATAAGTAATTTTGAAACCCTTGTTTTTTAATTCATTTGTATAATTCATGATCTAAATAACTCTATTTAGTTTTTTTGATAATAATGATTTCAACTGGTAGTAATTAACAATCTCCTCCATTAATTCCTCACCCTGTTGATTACTAGAATTTTTTGTTTTTTTACTTAACTCGGATACCTTTTTGTTTATCAATAAAGTTCTTAGTGTTAAAATTGACTCTGTAACAAGTTGGGTTATTTTCTTTTTTTTGTCTTTAACAAAAACATTTTTGGATTGCCAATTATGTAATTGGTGTAAGTCATTGTTCATTACTATCGATGTTACTTGAGTAGATAATTCAGGAGAAAGATTATTAATAAATGTTTTTAAATCAAAACTGTTATTTTTTTGAAAATCATTGATTAAAAGAGTGTAAAGTTTTTTAAAATCTTCATTAGCAAATTCAATCTCATCTGCCTGAAGATCTAAGTATATTTTTTTATAAACTTTTGACTCTTGTTTAATTGGCTTATATGTCAATTCTCCATCATTTCCTTTAATCATGGAAATTTCATCAAAAACAACTTCATGATTTCCATAAAGAAGTAGAATTTCTATAATCTTTTGTTCAAGGATTTCTATTTGATTTAGTTTTTTTGATTTTTTAGTAATTGTAGGTGTTTTTTGAAATGGTTTTTGTTGTGTATCAAGGTGCTTAATTTGTGCTAATGAATTAAACAAAACTCCTTCTGAAATATCCAATGAGGAAGAACAATCCTTAATATATATTTCTTGTTTGATTGGATCAGTAACTTTCGATATTAGTGCGATGATTTCATTGACAATTTTAGTCTTTTTGGAAGGTGAACTCTTAATAGACTCTCCAAGCATATTTGACTTAAATTGAATAAAATCAACAGAGTTTTCTTGTATGTAATTATTTATCTCTTCAAGGGTTTTATTTCTGCCAAAAGAATCAGGATCTTCACCATCAGGCAAAATACATATATCAATGTTCATACCCTGTGAAAGTAAGTGCTCCACCGCTCTCTCAGTTGCATTAACTCCAGCCTTGTCGGAGTCAAATAACAAAGTAACATTTTTTGTTAATCGTCTTATTAAGTTTATTTGGTTTATAGTCAATGCGGTACCAGAGGATGAAACAATATTACTCACTCCAATTTGATGGAATCTCATGACATCAGTATAACCCTCTGCAATTAGACAATTATCTTTTTTTACGATTTCATTTTTTGAATTGTATAGTCCAAACAAAACATTACTCTTGTTGTAGATTTTAGAATCAGGACTATTGATGTATTTTGCTGATTTAGTATTCTTATCTAAGATTCTAGCTCCAAACCCAATTGTTCTTCCAGAAATCGATTTTATAGGAAATATCAACCTAGACCTGTATATATCAATATGATTTTTTGAGGAGACAAGACCTAAAGCAACTAAATCCTCAACAACATATCCTTTAGATAAACAATAATTTCTGAGATTTTGCTTTTCAGATCCCAAACATCCAATCTCAAATTTTAATAAAGTTTCATCATTAAAACCTCTTTCATGAAAATATGCACGGGCAATTGACATTCCAAAGTGCGAGTCATTAAATTGAGTCAAAAAATAATTTTTTGCAAAATCACAAATGAGGAATAACTTTTCTTTAAGATTGTTATCATCTTTCTGTTTATCTGTTAGTTTTGTTTCAATGATTTCGATATTATATTTATTAGCTAAATATTTAATAGCTTGAGGATATGAATATTGCTCATGCTCCATCAAAAAAGCAATCACATTACCGCCTTTTCCACTACTAAAATCTTTCCATATTTGCTTAGTTGGGGAAACCATAAAACTGGGTGTTTTTTCATTTGTAAATGGACTTAACCCTTTATAATTTGAACCTGATTTTTTTAATTGTATAAAGTCACCCACAACTTCCTCTACAAGTGCAGTTTGAAAAACTTTTTCTATTGTTATTTTTGAAATCATTTTAAAAATCTCTTTCAATCACATAATTAATCATATCAATTAGTGATTCCTTAAATTCATTGTTAGGCAAATTCTTAAGGTCATCTAGTGCAATCCTATGATAATAATTCATTTTTTCAATTGCATAATCTAACCCGCCCGTATCTTTTACTAAAGAAATTATTTCTTTGACTCTAGATTTATCTTTGTTATACTTCTTAATCGAATTAATCAACCATTTTCGTTTCTTCTTGTCAACTTCATTTAAAGTATATATTAAAGGTAATGTTAATTTTTTTTCTTTTATATCTATACCTCTTGGTTTACCAATTTTTGTTTTCCCATAGTCAAATAAATCATCTTTTATCTGAAAAGCAATCCCAATATTCTCACCAATATTTGAAACGGATTCAATAATTTCTTTTTGTTGGGTTACTGAAACCGCTGCTATCTTACAACATGAGCTAATTAATGAAGCTGTTTTCTTTTTTATTATGTCAAAGTAAACTGTCTCATCAATGTCTAATGAACGGCTTTTTTCAATCTGAAGTAATTCACCTTCACTCATTTTTTTTACTGATTCTGATATAATATCCAAATGATCATAATCTTTATTTTCTATACATAATATCATTCCTCTTGATAATAAAAAATCACCTACCAATACAGCAATTTTATTTTTCCAAATAGCATTAATTGAAAAAAAACCTCTTCTTCTTTTACTATCATCGACCACGTCATCATGAATAAGTGTTGCTGTGTGAATCAACTCAATTACTGATGCTCCCCTGTATACTTTTTCATTGACAATTCCATTATTTAATAGTTTAGAAAAAAGGAAAATAAACATTGGCCTCATCTGTTTCCCTTTTCTTTTAATGATATAATGAGTTATTCTATTTAATAGAGGAACTTTAGACAACATAAGATTGGAAAATTTTTCCTCAAAAATTTCCATTTCATGATTAATTGGTTTTCTAATTTTAAATAGATTCCTCAAAATTTATATTTTATTTGCTAATTGTCCGCATGCAGCATTTATATCTTGCCCCCTAGATCTTCTTATACTTACAGGAATGTTATTAATCTTAAGAATTTCAATATATTTTTGAATCCAACTGGTTTCAGCACGCTTAAATTTTAAATATCCGATATCATTAAATTCTATAATATTGACTTTAGAGGGAACTCTTTTACAAAATTCAACTAGACTTTTAATATGATCCATATTATCATTTATAGATTCCCATACCAAATATTCAATTGTAACTTTTGATTTGGTTTTTTTATACCAATAATTTAAACTATCCATCAGTTCTGAAAGAGGGAAATCTTTTGAAAACGGCATAATATCATTTCTTGTTTTTTCTATTGCAGAGTGAAGTGATACAGCCAATTTAAATTTTGCATTGTTATCAGCTAAAAGTTTTATGATTTTTGACATTCCAGATGTAGATACTGTAATCTTCTTCTTGGAAATTCCAATACCTTTTTTTGAACAAATCATTTCAATGGCCTTCAAAACATTTTTATAATTTAATAAGGGTTCCCCCATTCCCATGAAAACAATATTTGATATTGATTTACCAAACAATTTAACAGACTCAAAATTTAGAATCATTGACTGATCAAATATTTCATAAAAGTCAAGATTTCTCATTCTTTTAATTTTTGCTGTTGCACAAAAATCACAGTCCAGACTACAACCAACTTGACAAGAAACACAAGCAGTAATTCTATTTTCTGATGGAATTAAAACAGCCTCAATTATATTATCATCACAGAGAGAAAGCAAAAACTTAACAGTGCCGTCATCACTTTTTGTTACCAATTTAATTATAACATTATTAATTATAAATCTGGAATTTAAAAACAGAATTAAGTCTTTGGGTAAATTCTTCATCTGGTCAAATGATCGAGTATCTCCTTTACTCAACCAATCAAAAATCTGGGTTGCTCTGTACTTTTCAAAATTTTGTTTTAACAAAATTCTTTCAAGTTTTTCTATATCTAATGATCTTATGTCAGAGCTTATATGCATATTAAATTATCAGCATTGCATCACCATATGAATAAAACCTATACTTTTCTTTAATTGCTTCGGAATATGCTTCCATTACAAAATCATGCCCACAAAATGCTGAAACCATCATAAGAAGTGTTGATTTTGGCATATGAAAGTTGGTTATTAATGAATCTGCTATGCTAAACTTGTATGGTGGAAATATAAATTTATGTGTCCAACCATTGTATGGATTCAAGGTGCCCATAGACGAAACTGAAGACTCAAGACCCCTCATTACAGTAGTACCTACCGCACAAATTTTATTTTTATTTTTGAGTGCATTATTTACATAATTTGATGCTTGTGTATCAATGAATAATTCTTCGGAATCCATTTTATGTTTAGATAAGTCCTCAACTTCAACCGGGTTAAAGGTTCCTAACCCAACATGCAATGTTATTTCAGCCAAATTGATACCCTTAATTTGTAATCTTTTTAACAAATGTTTAGAGAAGTGCAAGCCCGCTGTTGGTGCTGCTACCGCACCTTCATGTTTTGCATATATTGTTTGATATCTGTCTTTATCTAATTCTTCTTCGTCTCTTTTAATATATTTTGGCAAAGGTGTTTGACCAAGATCTAAAAGTTTATTTCTAAACTCTTCATATGAACCATCATATAAAAAACGCAGAGTCCTTCCTCGAGAGGTTGTATTATCAATAACTTCGGCAACAAGACTATCGTCATCTCCAAAATATAATTTATTTCCAATCCTAATTTTTCTGGCTGGGTCAACTAAAACATCCCAAAGACGTTGGTCTCTATTCAACTCTCTTAAAAGAAAAACCTCAATACTAGCACCTGTTTTCTCTTTATTCCCCATCAAACGGGCGGGAAAAACTTTTGTATTATTTAGTACAAAAACATCTCCGTCATCAAAATAATCAATTAAATCTTTGAAAGTTTTATGTTCAATTTTTTGATTTTTTCTGTCCAAAATCATCAGTCTGGATTCATCGCGTTGATCAGAAGGATATTCTGCCAATAAATCTTTTGGCAGTTCATAATTAAAATTAGATAGTTTCATATGTAAATTTGAATGCGCAAATATACATTTTGGAAATGGGGGTTGTCAAGAAAAAAAGCGATTAATTATCAAATTTTAAATTAAAATTTAATTTTTTTAAAATAGTCCAATATTCTGGGAATGATTTGGATATTACATTACAATCATTGATTACTAAGTTAACCAAAACAGATAATGGCGAAAATGCTAATGCCATTCTATGATCGTTATAGGTATCTATTTCAACGTTTTCAGGAAGTTTTTTTGGAAAGTTTTTGATTTCAATAGAGTTTTCATCAATTATTACATCCGTATTGAATTTAGTAATTTCATTTTTTAATGCAATTAACCTGTCGGTTTCTTTAATCTTCAGAGTGTTTAATCCAGTCAATTTTGTATGAACTGATAAACCAAGACTGGTAACTATTATTGTTTGTGCTAGGTCAGGATTTTCAATTAGGTTTAATTCAATAAATTTTTTTATTCTATGAGATTTTGATTTTTTTAAAATAATTTCGTCATCTTCAAAATAAGTTTTAACTCCAAAATTTTCATAAAGTTTGGACAATTTGCTATCACCTTGTAAACTGTTTGATTTGAATGAGGATAAATTTAACTCAATACCAGAAAGAGCAACAATTGAATACAAATAAGAGGCAGAACTCCAGTCAGATTCTATAGAATAATTTTTTATTGATATTTTTTTGTGTGGAATAATTTTGATTTCATCTTTATTAATAAAGCAATCAAAACCAAAGTTTTTCATTAACTCACATGTTAATAAAATATATGGTCTAGAAAAAATGTTTCCAACTAACTTTATTTGTAAACCATCATTAAGATAGGGAGCAACTAACATTAGTGAAGAAATAAATTGACTGCTGATATCGGATCTTAACTCAATTGATTTATTCATTTGATTAAAACCATTAAATCTCAATGGGGGATAACCTATTTCTTTCTCATAAATAATATCTGCACCTAAACTTTTTAGCGAATCAACAAGTTCTCCTATGGGTCTTTGTAGCATTCTATCCGAACCGGTCAATGTTATATTTTTTTTATTAGTTACAGCATAAAATGATGTTAAGAATCTCATTGCTGTACCCGCATGATGGATGTCAATTATATCTGTTTGATTTTCTAAAGCCTTTAATAAAACTTTGGTGTCGTCAGAGGTTGATAAATTATTGATTATTATGTTACTGTTAAATAAATATTTCAGAATTAAAACTCTATTTGATTCACTTTTTGACCCAGAAATAATAATCTTTTCGTTAGAGACTATATTAAATCCTGAAATTTTAAGAGTGTTCACTTGAGTTTAGGATTATCCATATGTCTTGATTTATCACGTGCTGTTTTTTGATTCAATTTATTTATGAATGATGACTCTAGATCAATACCAGTTTGATTTGCAATACAAATTAAAACAAATAAAACATCTGCAAGTTCCTCACCCAAATCAGATAACTCTTCATTTTCTTTAAAAGACTGTTCACCATACTTTCGAGATATAATTCTTGCAACTTCCCCAACTTCTTCAGTCAATTGAGCCATATTAGTAAGTTCATCGAAATATCTAACTCCATATTTTTTTATCCATTCATCAACTACTATTTGTAATTTTTTTAAGTTCATACTATTCTTTGGATTTAGAATCAATAACGATAGTAACAGGTCCATCATTATTTAAAACTATATTCATATATGTACCAAATTTACCAGTTTTTACTTTAAACTTATAAATTCTGTTAAGCATATCAATGAAATCTAAATATACTTTTTCTGCAAATTTTCCACTAGCAGATTGTATAAACGATGGTCTATTGCCTTTTTTTGTAGATGCGTATAATGTAAATTGGCTAACAATCATTAAATCTCCTTCAACATCAGTGACTGAAAGGTTCATTTGATTATTTTCATCATTAAATATTCTCAAATTCACTAATTTGTTGGCTATCCAATTTATATCTTCCTGTTTGTCTTCCTTAGATATAGCAACTAATACCATCAATCCAAATCCTATTTTTGAGTAAAACTTGTTTTCAACAAAAAGTTCTGCACTTTTGACCCTCTGAATAACTATTTTCATTTCAAATTAAATACCATTTAAATCGGAAAAAAGTTCCAAATAATTTTTATATCTACTTTCAGAAATAAACCCCTTATCAACTGCTGACTTTACATCACAACCTGGTTCGTCTTTGTGTAAACAGTCGTTGTATTTACAGTCATTGTATTTCAAAAACTCCATAAAACAATCTTTAAGCTGAGCCTCATCGAAATCATAGAGTCCGAAGCCTTTAATTCCAGGTGTATCAATTATTTTTGATCCGTTTTTTAAATCATACATCTTTGAAAATGTGGTGGTATGTTGACCCGTCAAATTTGAACTTGAAATTGGGGATGTTTTAATATTTAATGAACTATCTATTGAGTTCAACAAAGTTGATTTCCCAGAACCACTGTGACCTGTAAATACACAGGTTTTGTTTTTCATTTCAGATACTAAGGAATCAAGATTTAATAATTTTTTTCCTGAGATTTTAAAACATTTATAACCTATACTTTTATATAAATCGAATAATTCATCTACTTTGGATTTTTCTTCAATTTCCAAGTCATCAATCTTATTAAACAAAAGACACGTATCAATATTATATGCGAAATTGGATGCCAAAAATCTGTCAATAAACATTGTAGATGTTTGAGGTCTAGAAATAGTTATTATCAAAAAACATATGTCTATATTAGAAGCTATTATTTGATATTGTTTTGAGAGTTTAACTGACTTTCTTATTATGTAATTTTTTCGATTTAAAACCGATTCGATGACAGGTGTTTTATTTTTATCAATTTTTATTGTTACAAAGTCACCAGTACATACAGGATTTGTAGACTTTAAATCTGAATTTCTTAGTTTTCCAGCAAGTTTACATTCAATAAAACTGCTTTTTTTATCTTTTACCGAGTACCAGCTCCCTGTTGACTTGTAAACTAAACCTTGCATTAATTTTTCAAAATTTTTTCTTGATGATTAATTGATTCTTGATGAATAGCTTTAAATATTTTTAAAATAAAATCTTCACTTAACCCCTTTTCTTTACCGTCTGAAATCATTTTTTTTAAAATATCTTTCCATCTTTCCGACTGTAGAATTGCAACATTTTGTTTTTTCTTAATCTTACCAATTTCATCAGAGATCTTCATTCTATTTCCAAGTATATCCAAAATTTGTGAATCTGCATCATCAATTTTTTCCCTCAAATTTTCTAATTCATTAATAAAACTACGCTCTTCAATCAACTCGTTCCTAATTACCAAATCTTTCATGAGTTTAATTAAATTTTTTGGAGTTATTTGTTGTGCAGCATCACTCCAAGCAGTGTCGGGGTCATTATGAGTTTCAATCATCAAACCATCAAAGTTTAGGTCAAGTGCTTTTTGAGAAATTTCTTGAATAATATCTCTTCTTCCACATATGTGAGAGGGATCACAAATCAATGGCAAATCTGGAAACCTATTTTGTAGTTCAATTGGAATCTGCCATTCAGGATTATTTCTAAATTTTGTCTTAGTGTAGGTTGAAAAACCTCTATGTATAACACCTAGTTTTTTAATATTAGCAGTATACAATCTTTCAATCCCACCATACCATAGGGAAAGATCAGGATTAACAGGATTCTTCAAAAGCACAATTTTATCTGTATTTTTGAGTGCATCTGCAATTTCTTGAACTATAAAAGGACTAACAGTTGATCTAGCTCCAATCCATAGAACATCTACATCATGATCAAGAGCAAGTTTAACATGATTTTGATTTGCAACTTCAGTTGTTATTAAAAGTCCTGTTTCTTGTTTCACTTTCTGAAGCCATTTTAAACCTATAGATCCAACACCTTCAAAATTTCCTGGGCGAGTTCTGGGTTTCCAAATACCAGCTCTAAAAATTGAAACATCACTATTTTTTAGTTCATGAGCAATTTGCAAAACCTGGGATTCAGTTTCTGCACTACAAGGTCCAGCGATCACCAATGGGTGATCAAGATTAAAATCGTCTAGCCAACCTTTAAGTTTAGTATTATTTTTCATTTTATTTTATTTTAATTCCTAATAAAATTTCTCTTATTAAATTTATTTTATTTAACTCATCAAAAATTAAATCATTTTTACTTTTTTCTATTAGACTTTTTATGTTGTTTAAGTTATCAATATACTCATTTAACGCTTCTAAAATGTTGGATTTATTATCATTGAAAATTGAGCTCCATGTTTCAGGTGAACTTTTAGCTAACCTGACAGTTGACTCAAAACCACTGCCTGCTAAATCAAAAATATTTTTTCTAAGTAATTTCTTTTCAATAACGGTTTTAGCTAACATGAAAGATGATATGTGAGATAAATGAGATACATAAGCAATATTTTTATCGTGGTCTAAGGGATTCATATCAATAATTTTCATCTTTAAATTTTTAAATAATTTAAAGGCTTTTTCCAGCAATTCTAACCTAGTTTTATCAGACTCACATATAATAATTGTCGAATTTTTATATAGGTCTTTAACAGCAGATTTTGGACCACTATTCTCTGTGCCTGCAATTGGATGTGCTGCTAAGAATTGATCTCTTTTTGGATGAGTATCTAAAAAATTACATATACTGTTTTTGGTTGAACCCAAATCAATAACTAATGTATTGGGTCCAACAAAATCTAAATACTTTTTAATAACATTAGGTATAATATGAACAGGTACTGAAACAATAAGAAAATCTAACTCTTTACAACTTGTTTCATTTAATAATTCATCCACAATTTTATTGTCAATTGAATATTGACAATTTTCAATGTCGACATCAAAGCCATAAATTTTTGAATTTTTATATGTAGATCGAAAATCATGAGCAAAAGAGCCTCCCATTAAACCAATACCTATTATACCAAGTTTCATAATAATTTATTTAATGCCTCTTTTAATTTATCTTGACTCAAACAGAGTGAAAGCCTAACATACCCTTCACCATTTGTTCCAAAAATTGATCCTGGGGTAATAAAAATTTCTTTATTGTAAAGAAGATTATCAACAAATTCCGTTGATGATATATCTAGGCTTTTGATTTTTGCCCAAACAAACATACCAGATGAATTTTTATCATATGTCAACTTTAGTTTATCGCAAATTTTATAAACAATTTCTCTTCTTTTTCTGTAAATCTTATTGAGTGATGTGTACCATGACCTGTTCAAACACAGTGCCTCAATTGCACCCTTTTGAATACCATAATACATACCAGAATCGATATTAGATTTAACCTTAAGAATTGTATCTATATTTTTTTTGGAACCCACAACCATACCAACTCTCCATCCTGCCATATTGTGGGACTTACTCAATGAATTAAGTTCCAAACAATGATTAAAACTGGAATCAACAGACAAAAAGCTCAGTGGGTTCTCATTTAAAATAAAGCTGTAAGGATTATCATTAATTACAAGAATATCATTAGAAGCTGCAAAATCATATATTTTTTTAAAAAACTCAATATTTGAATTTTTACCTGTTGGCATATTAGGATAATTTATCCACATCAATTTTACATTATCGGATACTAATAATTTTAGTGAATCTAAATCTGGAAGCCAATTATTTTTTTCAAGAAGAGGGTAAAACAGTGGTTCTGCACCTACTAATTTTGATATTGATTTATAACTTGGATAACCTGGATTTGGTATTAAAACTTTATCACCTTTATTAAGAAATGCTAATGAAATATGCATTATCCCTTCTTTTGAACCGATTAGAGGTAAGATGTTGTTCTCATAATCCAAGGATACATTGTAATTTTTTCTGTAAAAATCTGAGATACTCATTCTAAGTTGATTAATACCCTTGTAAGGTTGATACTTGTGCGAACCACTATCTTTTGTTGCTTTTTCTAGTGCATTGCTTACATTTTCAGGTGGTGATAAATCAGGATTACCAATTCCCATATTAATTATATTTTTACCTCTTCTGTTAAGTTCACTAATCTCCCTCAACTTTGTTGAAAAGTAGTACTCTTTAATATCGTTTAATCTTTGCGCAGGTTTTATCATTTTTTAAAATTATTATAAACTCCAAATTCTTTAATATCCTCAGAAACTGACATTAAATCATTGAAACAATTTCTATAATTCTTTAAACTTGGAAAAGTTAAGTCAACAAAAAAAGAGTATTTCCATGGTGATTCAACAATTGGAATGCTTTGAATTTTTGTTAGATTTATATCATAGTTTGCAATTATATTTAAAACGTTTGCAAGACTTCCATTTCTATGACTCAAGATAAATTTAATGGAAGCTTTATTTGCTAGCTCTTTTATTTTTGGATCGACTTTTTTTGATATTATCACAAAGCGAGTTTGATTATAGTTTACAGATTGTATATTTTTTTCCAAAATTTTCAATCCATAAATTTTTGCTGCATTTACGCTAGCGATTGCAGCAACATTTTTTAATTTTTGTTCCGAAATTAATTTTGCAACATGAGCAGTATCTACATCTTCAATAAGTATCTTATCAATTTTTTTTAGGTAATCCTTGCACTGTAAAAATGCCATAGGATGGGAAGATATTTTTTCAACATCAGAAATTTTCACTCCCTTGTAGACCAACAAGTTATGATTTATATTAATATAATACTCACCTACAATCTTTAAATTTAGTTTATCAATTATAGCATAGTTTGGAATTATGGAACCTGCAATTGAGTTTTCAATTGCCATAATTCCTATTTGTGCTTTTGATTCAAAAACACTTTCTGCCATCTTATCAAATGATAAACATTCTAAAATATTTACTTTATCTCCATATAACGCACAAGCAACGTCGTGATGATAAGAACCTTTTATACCCTGAATAGATACTAACATAATCAAAAAAAAAAGTCCTGATTATCAGGACTCATCGCTTAAATTTTTACATTTATTAACAAAAAATCCTGAACTTATACTGGTAGTAAAAGAAAAAAGAAAAAATTTGATAATAAATTTTTGTTAACATGCCTTCAAATGTAATATAGTATTTAGTTATCACAAAATTAATTACCTAAAATATTATCATCTAAGACGACCTCCCCCAGAGTTACCTCTTCTATTTTTTTGTTGATTTTGATTATTTTTTTTCTCTTTACCTCCAAACAGAGTCAAATCATATTTAAGTTTAAAAAGTATATACCTGGGTTGAATTATATAACTTCTTGTTTGAGTAAAAAACTGATTAAATGAGTCTCTATTGGTAGAAGTATCGTTTAATAAATTAGTTATGCCGACAGAATACTCCCATTTCGAACCTTCCTTGTTGTAAGAAATATCTGCATCGAGGAACCTAAAGTAATTCAATACTTGATCTTGATTTTTGTATTTATTATAACTGTACTCTGCTGTGAATACAAATCCTCTTCCAAAATATGCATCAGTCCTGATAAACGGCGTCTCTCTCACAAATTTATTTTCGATGTTTGCATTCTTATAATTATTTAGATTGTATTTTAATCCTATCTCAAAGTTTGGTTTATCTCTAAAGTTTGTTTCTAAGCTTGCTTCATAATCTTGGTTAAAACTCTCGGCATTATTAACCACATCATTAATAATATTTGAAAACTCACTATATCTAATATTAGCACTCAAATTTATTTTAATATTTTTAAACCGCTTATCTAATCTGGCTCTCGCAGAATAGGTTTCCCTGGGAAATATTGAATTGTCCGCTGTTCTGACTGAGTTAATACCATCTATTGCAGCTCGTGATTGAATAGAGTTTTCTCTTTTGGAATAGGATATGTTCGAGAAAATATTTGTAAAAGTAAATTGGTTAATACTTCTGTAATTCAAATTATATGAATTAACTATTGCCGCTTCCAACTCTCTATTTCCTTTAAATATGCTGTTATAATTATTAAAAACATAACCCTCCGAAATATTATTAACATCCGTAAATTGGGTATTTTTTCTATATGTAAACCTTAAATTTTCATTCTTCTTGAACTGCATATTAACTCTTAAGTTTGGTCTTATATCTGAAATGTCTCTTGCATATGTCACCCCCAGTTGGGTGTTGTTATTTTCATAAAAATGAAGTGTTAAACCTGGGTCAATTGTAAATATTCCTGTTCTAATTCTGTAATTGAGGGCAAAATAAAGGTCCTTGAAACTAAAATCTACATCATTATTGAATTGATCATCATCAAACAATTTTCTTCTGCCGTCATCTAAAAACTGATCAAAATTTGAAAAGTAATTTTGATTAACATTGGTGAAACCAATACTTAGATTAATATTTGATTGATTATTAATCAGGTAAAAATAATCCAATTTTGCTTCCAGTTTTTGTGTTTCAATTAACCTATTTTGAGAAATATCAAATCTCTGTACATCTGAGTCAAAAGGAATTAATGACAAGAATGGGTTCCTGTCCCTCACTGCTCTCCCAATAGGATCTTCAGTTTGATCCAAGTGCTGTGCTTCAAATGAAAATATGTG
This sequence comes from uncultured Bacteroidota bacterium, assembly GCA_902598295.1. GTDB lineage: Bacteria > Bacteroidota > Bacteroidia > Flavobacteriales > Flavobacteriaceae > Eutrophosalina. The sequence goes on along the minus strand of CACKBA010000012.1, from coordinate 6,612 downwards.
ATTATCATTCAAAGTATAATATACTTTTAATTCTTGGTTTAGGGCTTTAGGAGTTTGAGTTCTCGTTAAGTCAAGGTTTTCCTCTACCCTATCATTCAATCTACCATATATAGAGGTCAAATCATTGACCTCTGATTGATCGGAACTATTAAGCAATATATTGTATTCCAACTGAAAAATTTCACTTGGTTCGTACTCAAGACTAAATTTATAAAGTTCGAGTGTACTCTTTTGAAGAGAATATTCACTAGTATTTTCAACAACCTCGGTGGCATTGTAAGTTCTTTTAATTTGCTCCTCAATATCATTAGTGACTGTTGTAAAAACACTAAAACCAGAAATTTCAAGTCCTTTGTCATTATTAACAGAAAAATTAGCTGCGCCGAATTCAGATTCAATTAACTTTGCCCTGTTGTTTTGCAGGCTTCCAATTCCTGCTAAATCTGAACTTATATTAATTGATGTTCCAGCTCTTGAATTTAAATTATTAAATCCACCCGAAAACCTATAAAAATCTCTTCTGCTTAAAGCAGGAGCTCCCACATCATTTGAATTACCAAGTACACTAAAATTAAATTGTTTATCATAATAAAATATTTTTGGAGCAATCATATGAATATCGTCAGGTCCTGTTCCAGCTAAAATTTCACCAAACCAAAATTTATCTTTTCCCTCCTTTAGTCTAATATTAATAGCAAAGTTGTCCTCATTGTTTTGAACGCTTCTTAGTTGTCCAACTTCCGTAAAGTTTCTTAATACTTCAACTTTTCCAACTGCCTTAGCTGGCAAATTTTGAGCGGCTAGTTTTGTATCACCATCAAAAAAATCTTTGCCCTCAATTTGTATTTTTCTTACTTCTTGTCCCTCTACTTCAATTCTTCCATCTTCATTAACTTCAATTCCGGGCATATTTGCTAAAACATCAGATAATTTTTTTTCAGTTCCTGTGTTAAAAGCATCCGCACTGTATACAATCGTGTCACCTTTAATTTCTACAGGCATTTCATACACCAACTCAACTTCATCAAGTGCCTCAGCTTGTTCCTCAAGAATAAAATCTTTAACAGTATCTTCACTTAGTGATATATTTAATTCAACTGGCTTATATCCAATAAATGTGATTTTAATGTTAAATTCTGTGTCTTTTTTTAGATTTAAACTGAAATATCCATTATCATTAGAGATGCCAAAACCATCTAAAATTTGAGTTTCATTATTTACAGCAATAATATTGGCTCCCATGATTGGATATCCAGTTTGATCTTTAATTTCACCACTGATACTGACTTGAGAGAAAATCAAATAGGGAAATAATAATATTATAATATATTTCATTTATCTAATTTATCTTAGTCTAGCCGAAGATGATTGTCTTCTTTGCCTTGATTGTCTCCACATTTCAGCGGCCTCTTCTCTTTTCTCATCCTGAAGTGTTACAAAATCTTGATTTGAAATAACTTTACCTTTTTTGGGTCTCTTTATCTTAGTTTTTTCTTTAGGATTCATCACAATCTTTGTACAGAGAATTTTAGTATCATCATCCGTAACCTCCAATATTAGACCTGGTAAACCTTGGTACCAAGAAGGACCACTTGAAACCGGTATCTGAGGCGTAAACCAAGCAACAACCTCCACATCTCTCATTTTTTTTGGCTTTTTATTTTGATTGTTCTGATTCCAACTGCCAAATGAGAACACTTTTTCTTCAACTTGTTTTGTATAAGTTGCCTTATAACAAGTGTATTGTCCAATTTTTTTTGATTCACCAGACATTTTCCATTTTGTATTTTCAAGATTTTCTGTCACCAAAAAGAATTTGCCCATCATCTCTGTTTCATTTATTGAAATTTTATCTTGTGCGTTTTTATATATTTTTCCAATATTTTCACCAACGTAATTAGCCATCCAATTAAAACCTTGACCCTCAGATTCTAGTTTTTCAATTTCCTTATATGTTGATTCTATAGAATTGAACTCTAATACATAATCTTTTTCAGTATTTCTCTTAATCATATCATTCATATAACCTTTTCTTGATGCATACCTTGGATTATCGAGCCAGGACTTGTCAACTGATATTTTTGACATGTAGTAGGCCTTTCCCTGAAAGTTTTGTGATAAATTCAGTATTGGAAATAGAAGTAATAGATAAAATAGTTTTTTCATATTTTTTGTATTAATTGTTTGACAGAAAAAAATTTAAAAAGTTTAAAAAATTCTCAATTTTATATTTTACATTTATTATTAATCAAAAACCATGCACTTAGCAATAGCTGGAAATATTGGAGCTGGAAAAACAACATTAACCAAAATGCTTTCAAAGTATTATGGTTGGGTGCCATATTATGAAGATGTCTTAGAAAATCCGTACTTAGATGATTTTTACGAAAGGATGGAAAGATGGTCTTTTAATCTTCAAATTTATTTTCTAAATAGCAGGTTTAACCAAATGATAGATTGTGCTAACAATGAAAAAGATACAATTCAGGATAGAACTATTTATGAAGATGCTAATATTTTTGCTCCCAATTTATTATCAATGGGGCTTATGACAAATCGTGATTACAAAAACTATGAATCAATTTTCAAAACACTGAAATCTTATGTCAAAAATCCAGATTTATTGATTTATTTAAGAAGTGGAATACCGAATCTGGTCGATCAAATTCATAAAAGAGGAAGAGATTATGAAAACTCAATCAGCATAGAATATTTAAGTAGGTTGAATGAAAGGTATGAAGCTTGGATAGAAAAATACGATAGTAGTAATTTACTTATTATTGATGTAGATGATATTGATTTTGTGGAAAATAAAAACGATTTTGAATTAATTACCGAAATGATTGATAAAAAGTTAGAAAGTATTTTCTGATTCTTAATTATCCCCTTTAATTTGTGCAACTTTTAAAAGAAGTTCGGTCTTTGAACCATAACATTTTTCAGTATCCTCAACTACTACCCCATTTGTATTAGATTTAGTTGTAATAATTAATGTACTTTCATCTGGATTCTCTTCATTTACTTCAAGAATGACACTTTTATTAATATTTTCATAATCACTGAATGCTGACATGCCGCTGCTATGATTACCTAAAATTGGAGCAATAACCAGACCTACCAAACAAGTGAGTTTAATTAAAATATTCATTGAGGGACCTGACGTATCTTTAAATGGATCACCAACGGTGTCACCAGTCACAGCTGCTTTGTGTGCATCTGAACCCTTTTTTTCTATTTTACCATTTATTTCAACTCCTGCCTCAAATGATTTTTTTGCATTATCCCAAGCTCCACCGGCATTGTTCTGGAAAATAGCCCATAGAACACCTGACACAGCTACCCCTGCCATATAACTTCCAAGAGATTCAGGTCCCATTAAAAACCCAATTATGACAGGTGTTACAATAGTTAAAATACCAGGTAAAAGCATTTCTTTTAAGGCTGCATTTGTGGATATTTCAACACATTTTTCGTAATCTGGTTTAGATTTACCCTCCAAAATTCCTGGTATTTCTTTAAATTGTCTTCTGACCTCTTGCACCATTTTCATTGCTGCTTTGCCTACTGATTCCATGGCAAGTGCTGAGAAAATTACTGGAATCATTCCTCCAATGAAAAGTGCAGCAAGGACGTCAGCTTTAAAGATATTGATTCCGTCAATCCCAGTAAATGTAACATATGCCGCAAAAAGTGCTAACGCTGTAAGTGCCGCTGAAGCAATGGCAAATCCTTTACCAGTAGCGGCAGTTGTATTACCTACGGAATCTAGAATATCTGTTCTTTCTCTCACTTCTTTTGGCAACTCACTCATTTCAGCAACACCACCTGCATTATCAGAGATGGGACCAAATGCATCAATAGCCAACTGCATTGCAGTCGTAGCCATCATTGCTGAAGCAGAAATTGCAACACCGTAAAAACCACCAAGCTCATATGCACCCCAAATTGCAACAGCAAAAAGAATTACAGATGAAAATGTGGATTTCATACCGGTAGCAAGACCTGCAATTATATTAGTAGCAGCACCTGTAGATGAGTTTTGAACAATATTTAAAACAGGTCTTTTACCTAAGGCTGTGTAGTATTCAGTAAAAGCCGAAATTAGATACCCAACAGCTAATCCTACAATTGTTGAATAGAAAATATTATGACTTGGAACATTTTTTGAATTTTCGCCAAAAAATTTCATTCCATTTATTGTATCTGGAAGTAATAAGTCAATTAGGAACCAACATGAAACAAGAGTAAAAATTATTGATATTAAATTCCCTAAATTTAGAGAGCTCTGCACTTGTGCTTCTTTTGCATCGTTATTTTTTATTTTGACTAATAATGTTCCAATTATTGATGCAACAATCCCAACCCCTGCAATGAATAATGGCAAAAGAATAGGACCAATACCACCGAATGGGTCATTAAATTGTTCTTGTGCATAGTCACTCATGTCCTTAATAATATAATTACCTAATACCATTGATGCCAAAACAGTTGCGACGTAACTTCCAAATAGATCAGCCCCCATACCAGCAACATCACCAACATTATCTCCTACATTGTCAGCAATCGTAGCAGGATTTCTTGGATCATCCTCAGGAATCCCAGCTTCAACTTTTCCAACTAAATCGGCACCTACATCAGCAGCTTTTGTATAAATACCTCCCCCAACTCTAGCAAATAATGCTATGGACTCAGCACCTAATGAAAAACCAGCTAATGCCTCAAGTACTATAGTCATTTCATTATAAAAATTTCCTCCATCACCTGATATAAATTGGTGCATAAAAAACATAAAGAATAAACTTAATCCTAGCACAGCCAAACCAGCAACACCAAGCCCCATGACTGTTCCACCGCCAAAAGCAATATTCAATGCTTTTGGCAAACTTGTTCTAGCAGCTTGTGTTGTTCGACTGTTAGCATCCGTTGCTATTCGCATTCCGATATTTCCAGCTAAACCGGAGAAAACAGCCCCAACAACAAATGCTGGTATAATCATCCAACTGGTTGTTTCTACCATAAGTGAAATACCAAATAGGGAAAAAGATGCGATTATTACAAAAATGAATAATAACCTGTATTCTGCATTTAGGAAGGCCAATGCTCCTTTTTTAATTGAAGAACTTATTGAAACCATTTTTTCATTACCGGGATCTTGTTTTTTTACCCAACGAGCTTTGAAAAACATAAATATTAAACCTATTAATGATAAAACTATTGGAACAAGTATTGGATTGAAATTCATTTTATTAAAAATTTAGGGCTCAAAAATAGAATTTATTTTTGATATAGTACTTTCTTAACAGATTTAATTACGTCATTTTGATTGGGAAGCCATTCTGCCAGTAAAACAGGTGAATAAGGTGCAGGAGTATCAGCAGTATTTAACTTTTCTATTGGTGCATCCAAATAATCAAAACATTTATTTTGGATTTGATGAGATATTTCGGTAGAGACATTTCCAAATGGCCAAGCCTCCTCGACAACTACTAATCTATTAGTTTTCTTAACTGAGTTTATTATTGTTTCAATGTCAAGTGGTCTGATTGTTCTGAGATCAATAATTTCTAAATCAATATTTTCCTCTTTCAATTTGTCAGAAGCTTTATAGACCTCTTTTATTATTTTTCCAAACGAGACAACTGTGACATCACTACCATGTTTTTTTACCTCAGCTTCACCAATTGGTATTGTGTATTCTTCTTCAGGTACTTCTCCTTTGTCTCCATACATTTGTTCTGATTCCATAAAAATAACAGGGTCATCATCTCGAATTGCAGACTTTAGTAAACCTTTTGCGTCATATGGGTTTGAAGGAACAATTACCTTTAAACCTGGACAATTTGCAAACCAATTGTCAAATGCTTGCGAGTGTGTTGCTGCCAACTGACCAGCAGACCCTGTTGGACCACGAAAAACAATTGGACAAGGGAATTGACCTCCAGACATTTGTCTGATTTTTGCAGCATTATTTATTATCTGATCAATGCCTACTAGAGAAAAATTAAATGTCATGAACTCAATAATTGGTCTATTTCCTGTCATTGTAGATCCTACACCAATTCCAGAAAAACCTAATTCACTTATTGGAGTATCTATAACTCTAGAATCTCCGAATTCGTCAAGCATTCCTTTGGATGCTTTGTAAGCACCATTGTATTCTGCAACCTCCTCTCCCATTAGATAAATAGTTTTATCTCTTCTCATTTCTTCAGACATTGCTTCACAAATAGCTTCTCTAAATTGAATTTCTCTCATCTTAATACAAAAATATAAATATTTATTTTAAAAATATTCAAATACTATGCGTGCATAGTAAATTGATTTTTATTATATTTATATGGAGGAAAATGAAGATTTTAGTATGTATAAGTTGTGTACCTGATACAACTTCAAAAATAAATTTTAAAAATAATGATACTGAATTTGATAGCAGTCAAATTCAGTACATTATAAATCCAAATGATGAGTTTGGACTCACTAGAGCAATATGGTTTAAAGAAAATGGTGGTGCTGAGATTGATGTTATAACAGTTGGTTTAGAAAATACAGATCAAATTTTAAAAAAAGCTCTTGCTATTGGTGCTGATAGAGGTTTCAGGATTAATCAAGAAC
>CACKBA010000011.1 GCA_902598295.1 uncultured Bacteroidota bacterium | reverse complement strand
ATCCATCTTGAGAATCATCACCCTGAGCTCCATCACATTGTCTCTCAATTGATACAGGGTAGGCAATAGGTCTGGGCTCTACATACAACTCGGCTATTTTTTTTAATCCCAAACATGAAATTGTATTTAATTCATTAATCTCAACTGAAACCCAAATATCTTGTAAAAAAGGTGTGATATTTGTATAAGAAGTATTCGTATCTATCGGCTTAGTTTTTGTTAAAGCATCTTCTTTATTATTAAAATAAAGTATTGTAATATTTTGTCCAGAAAACTTAGAATCAGATGCTACAAGTTGGGTAGTAATTTCATTAAAAATTGATGAATCCCAAGTTTCTATACCATCCTGTTCATTACTTGGTGATGTTTCACAACTACTAAATTTTAGTAAAAAGTTTTCATCTATTGCACTTGCCCCAATCTTTAATTCTATTTGAGCTGTTCTAAAACAATTATTTTCAGTCAATACTTTTACATATATGATCTGGTTAAATAAAGTTTCATTTTCATAGGAGTTTGGATTCTCAATTAATGAATCACTGGAAAAATTTGAATCTGTGTAATATTCAAAGGTTTCATCTTCGTGATTTTCTGAAATATCATCTTCAAATTCTGTTAAATTAAACAACGTTCTTCCATCGTTGTTATCGTCATCATCACATTGTTCAACAACAATATTTGGATTAATTAAAACAGGGAGAGGTGCAACAACTGCATTAAATATCATGTCTGAGTTGAAGCAGTCTGTCTTGTTGCTCAAAACCCTAACATGAATAGGTTGACTAAATGCAACTGTATTAGTAAATGGAAAAATAATTCCATTATTTGTTATATCATCAGCATCATCTTGTGATAAATGAAATGTAACTGTAAAATCTTCTTGACTTTGGTCTTGACCTAAGATTTCACTTATTAAGTTATCAAAATTAAATATCCCAATAAAACCATCAGTATCATTGCCAACTGAATTATCATCACATATAATTACATCATCAATTTGGTTAGATGATGGAAGTGACTCTTCAACAATCAATGTTGTATCATCATTTGAAACTTGGATACAGGCATATTCATCTGTGCTAACTTCTACACGATACTTATTTCCATCCATATCAATTTGAACATCACTAATAGTTAGAGTGTCTGTGTTTGAACCTGTGTATTGATCATTATCTTCAATTTTTATCCAGTTATTGGGATCCGATGATATTGTGTAAAACCATGAGTAGATTGTGTTGTCGTTTGTTGTCACACCAACTGTAAATTCTACCGTGGCTCCAACCTCACAAGCAATCGCAGATTGAGGTTGAGTTGAAATTACGGGCGGTTCACCAACTTTTTGAAAATAATAGATATCTGCATTATCTTTTGCTGGTTCAGTTGCTGGATCATAATCGGGGAAAACTATTTGCCCCCTAGAAGTTACACCACCATTGTCAATAGTAGGGATACCCTCTCCAAAAATTCCGTCCCCATCTCCATCAATATATCCCGCTTCAATAACATCAAAACATCCATCGTTATCACTATCATAGTCATACATATCAAGTTCATCGCTTGAATCTGTATTTAAATTGTAATCTTTTATAGTAACAACTGGTACGTACACGCTTTCTCCGGTTGCGTTTACATTTGAATAGTTATGAGTGAGGCTCAATCCATCAATTTGGTATGAGTAGAATTCATAGGTAAGATCAGTTCTAGTTTTAAATTTAAACCTAATTTCGTTCGAAGTATATTCAAGAGTTTCGTCCTCATATATACCATCAAAGTCAGTATCGACCAGCAGGTTGTCATCAGGGTCTAGTAATGTAATATTTGTTGTTGATGGTAAACTTTTTAAAACGAAACTTTCCCCGTCAATTTGGGCAACATCAATATTTGAATCAGTAAAAAGAATATTAAGTTTTTCATTAAATTCAAGTGTATAGGTTAAACTTTGATCAACACCAGCTTCTACCTGTGACTCAAAAGAACTTTCCACACCTCCATTTGATATTGCATGATCATCTCTGGTAGAAACAATGGTTCCTGTGATTACACCAGGGACTATGGTTCCATCAAGAAGTGTGATTTCAGGGTTGAGCGGATCATCAAAAGATATTTTACCATCACCTAGTGATTCGTATGAATTTGATATACCATCATTATCAATATCCAAATCAATGTTGTCTATTATTCCATCATTATCAAAATCATCAGGGCATATACTAATTGGGATTTCATCCGATACATAGTCAATATTGGTACATTCAAGCACGCCTTTTAAACGGTATACACCAGGTTGATTGGGTGTAAATTCTGCAGTTGTGAAGTTAGTAGCTTCAAACTCTCCAGTAATTTCATTTAATTTTTGCCAAACGATACTATCAAAATTTGAAAAGTTTGTTGCTGTGATGGTTACATTGGAGGAACCGTCGTTTTTTATACAGGATCCCAGTGATTCAAATTCTATATTTAAATCAAAAGTTGGTGGCCTTGCAAATCCGGAGTAAAATCCTCCTGTTGTAGCAGAGTAGTTGGTATTGTAATAAGCTACATACAATTCATCGTCACCTCTTACCGTGATATTTCCCTCTAAGTTTTTAACCAAATAAGTTTCGTAATTTGGATTACCATCAACTATGTAGGGACCTTCGGTTTGAAACTGATTAATTGGATCTCCATTGATTGTTACTGCTGAATCTTTTTTAGCGACAAAAGTCACAGCACCACCGTCTTCAAATTCTTTACCAACGAAGTTTATTTGGGCAATATTATCAACATCTCCAACATTGGCACAACTGAGGGGAGGGACAAAAAACATACCTTGTCTTGCAGCTCTATTTTGATTATTCTGTCCTGTCCATACAGCACCAAGGCCTTGAAATGCAAATATTTTATCTTCAGGGTTAGAACTGTTTACATACATATTTCCGCGGTCAGGGTGATACTTGTCTCCCTCAATAATTACAAACTCACCATTATCTAAAACTACTTGAGTATTATTTTCATCAAGTAAGGGTAAACCATTTACATTAATTCTTGTGTTGTCTTGATCTGCAATTAAAAGTACATTTTCCCAACCATCATCTCCCTCCCCACGAATGAATATGTATTCATTTCCAACGAGTTCACTACCGACAATCTGATCAATACCATAATCTTGACCGCCCTCGTCAGCAGTAAATGATCCAGTTCCTGAACCACTATTTACAACTATTGGTTTATCAGACTCGATAAGCGTACCAATAATACCCTCCCTCGAGTTCAAAGTATTATTTTGTTCAGCTGCAACCACATATGTCTGACCATAATCTAAAGTTACCTCAAAAGTACCCGTAACTCCGCTTAGTAGTTCAACATCTTGTGGAATGGAAATACGAACTTTGGTATTATTTTCAGTGGACATTATTGAGGCAAAGTTCAAGTGAGCTCCAGTTTGATTTTGTAGAGCACCTGCTCTAAATCTGGTTCCAAAACCAGAATCTCCTTTACTTACCAAAGCACCTGCATGATATTGGTTACCGCCACCTGTTGCATTTGAGTTAAACCTTACTGAGACATAAATATCACTTTCAGCTTCGATAATGAATCCTGCAAGATTTCCTGTACTTTCAGTTTCCTCTCGTCTAATAAATAAATATCCATATTCAACTCCATTTGGTGCTGCTCTATCAATCCATGGGTTTGCATTAGAAACAACTGCTGAGTACATAATATCTCCGTTGGCTCTTTTGATTGTGAAAGGAACATCACTAACACTTGGCGTTGATATGTAGAACCATTGATCTTCTGGTGCGTTTGTGTCAAAATTATTTCCACTCCTTTCGTGGGTAAGTGGTGGTATATAGTGAATTTTGCTAAGTTGTGAGAATAAGGAATTCGTAATTAGTAAAGCAAATGAGAAGATTAATATTTTAAATATTTTTTTCAAAAAGGTTAGTAAATATAATTTAATTATTCAATGCTATTCACTTCTATTTTAAATATAAGTGCTATTGACATCAATACATTATGATTCAAAAAATGAGCCAAAACATAATATAATTTCATTTGGTTATTGTAATTATAACCTTTAATATTGAATACTTATAAGGTTAATCAAATTCAATCATTGTGAAAAACGACCGAGATAGAATCAAAGCCCTGTTATATCATTCAAAACCGAGTCCTGGTAAGATTAAAGTAATTCCATCTAAAAATTATTCACGACAAAGTGATTTATCTCTTGCTTATTCACCAGGTGTGGCCTACCCATGTCTTGAAATACACGAAGATTCTGAAAATGTTTATAAATATACCTCCAAGTCAAACTTAGTTGCTGTAATTTCAAATGGTTCCGCTGTTTTGGGTTTGGGAGACATTGGTCCCCTTGCATCAAAACCTGTTATGGAAGGAAAAGGTCTTTTATTTAAGATTTTTTCTGATATAGATGTATTTGATATTGAAATTGATGCGAAAAATATTGATGATTTTGTTGAGACTGTTAAAAATATAGCTCCAACATTTGGAGGAATTAATTTGGAAGACATTAAGGCTCCTGAGGCTTTTGATATTGAAAAAAGACTGGTTAGTGAACTGGATATTCCTGTAATGCATGATGATCAACACGGAACGGCAATTATATCAGGAGCAGCCTTGATTAATGCTCTTGAACTTGCTGAAAAAAAGATTGAGGAAGTAAAAATGGTAATCTGTGGTGCAGGAGCCGCAGCTATTTCATGTGCTAAAATATATCTAGCCCTTGGTTTAAAAAAAGAAAACATAATTATGTTTGACAGTAAAGGTCCAATAAATATTGAAAGGACCAATCTTACAGCAGAAAAACAAAAATTCATTTCTTATAATACGTCAGTCAAAACTTTATCTGATGCAATCAACGGTTCGGACGTTTTTATTGGTCTGTCGATGGCAAATATGATGACAAAAGAAATGCTTTTGTCAATGGCAAAAAACCCTATTGTTTTTGCAATGGCCAACCCTGACCCTGAAATTAGTTACAAATTAGCCAAAAGAACGAGAGATGATATCATTATTGCTACAGGTAGGAGTGATCATCCAAATCAAGTAAATAATGTTTTAGGTTTCCCATTTATTTTTAGAGGAGCTCTTGATGTTAGGGCATCAATAATAAATGAAGAAATGAAAATGGCTGCTGTTTATGCACTTGCAGAACTTGCAAAAGAGCCTGTTCCAGAAATTGTAAACATAGTTTATAAAGAGAAAAAATTAATGTTTGGAAGAGATTATATAATTCCAAAACCTTTTGACCCAAGGTTAATTTCGACTGTTCCACCAAGAGTTGCGAAAGCAGCAATTGACTCTGGAGTTGCTAAATTAAATATTGAAAATTGGGACAAGTACAGAAAGGATTTAGAATTGAGACTGGGTAATAATAATAGAATTATAAGGTTATTAATTGCTAAGGCAAAACAAAATCCAAAGAAAATTGTTTACGTAGAGGCTGACAGATTAGATGTTCTGAAGGCAGCCCAAACAGTATATGAAGAAGGGATAGGAATTCCAATTTTAATAGGTAGAAAAGAGAGGATAAAAAAAATAATTTCAGAACTAGAACTGGAATTTTCAAATGAATTAAAAATCATTGATTTAAGTATTAAAAAATCTAAACCACTAATAAAAAAGTATGCAAAAATACTTTATAAGAATAGAAAAGATAAAGGTTTAACATTGAGTCAAGCCGAGCAGCTCATGAGAAGGAGAGATTATTTTGCATCAATGATGGTTAAGTTGGGTGAGGCTGATGCATTAATTTCAGGATATTCGAGAAGTTATCCGGAAGTGGTAAAGCCCATTTTAAAGGTTATTGGAAAAGCAAAAGGAGTTCGAAAAGTGGCTGCTACTAATTTAATGATTACAAGTAAAGGCCCCATTTTTTTGGCTGATACGTCAATAAATATTAATCCAAAATATAATGAACTGGGATATATAGCCAACATGACAGCAGAAACTGCAAAAATGTTTGGATTTCAGCCTGTCGTTGCAATGCTTTCCTACTCTAATTTTGGTTCAAGTGATCACCCAATGGCTAATAAAGTGGTCTCTGCTGTTAAATTTATTAAAAGAAGTTTCCCGAATATAGTTGTTGATGGTCCAGTTCAATCTGATTTTGCTTTGAATAGAGACATGCTAAAACATAAATTTGATTTTTCAAAACTTGCTGGTCAAAAAGTAAATGTTTTAGTTTTTCCTAATTTAGACTCTGCAAATATTACCTACAAAGTAATAAAAGAAATTGATGGAGCACTATCAATTGGACCAATTATGATGGGAATGGATAAACCGGTTCACATTTTACAATTGAAAGCAAGTGTTGACGAAATAATTAATATGTCAGCAATTGCAGTTGTTGATTCGCAATCAAGAGATAATTAAAATGATTACACATATAAGAGGATTATTAATTGAAAAATCTCCTACAGAGGTTGTTATTGAAACAAATGGAGTGGGTTATTCTATAAATATTTCACTGAATACTTTCTCTAAATTGGGTTCAGAAGATAATATTAAGCTATTTACACATCAAATTATCAAAGAGGATTCTCACTCACTTTATGGTTTCTACGAAAAATCTGAGAGGTTTCTTTTTATAAAGTTAATTTCTGTCTCGGGAGTTGGAGCAAGTACAGCAAGAACAATGTTGTCATCTTTAAGTCCAATTGAGATAATTTCTGCAATTAGTACAGGTGATGTTAGTGTTATTCAGTCTATTAAGGGCATTGGATTAAAAACTGCTCAACGATTAATATTAGAATTAAAAGATAAACTGAACATAAACCAAAATGATGATAGTATTGATTTTGCGCCAATTAGTTCAGTAACCGAGGCGATATCAGCCTTGGAAGTTTTAGGTTACTCCAATAAACAGACTAATAAAGTTGTCAATCAGATTTTTAATCAAAATCCCGGTATAGATGTTGAAAGTTTAATTAAACAGGCTTTAAACAAATTATAAAATATTGATTGATTTTTTTTCAAATAGAAATAGAATATTTTTATTATTATTTACTCTGTTATTTTTTTCAAATTTATCTAAGGGACAAACCACAGTTACCCTTGATACACTAAACAATACAATATATATGGGAGATTTCAAGTTAAAGAAACTCCCTGATTTTATTAATAATTATAGATATGATTCTCAATCTGATTCCTATATTTATCAACCAAAAATTGGTGATATAAACATAAAAACTCCCCTCATTTTGAGTGCAGTTGAATTTAGAGAGTTATATAGGTCATTAATCATAAAAAATTACTTTGAGGATCAAATCAGTATATTGGAAGACCCAGAAAGGGAGGATGAAAGAAAAAATTTGGTACCAAACCTTTACTTAAACTCAAGTTTTTTTGAAACACTTTTTGGCGGCAATGAGATTGAGCTTAATCCTCAAGGTTCAGTAGCAATAGATATCGGAGCAAGATTTACTAAAAGAGATAATCCCTCAATACCAATTAGAAATCAAAGCAATATAAGTCTTGATTTTAATCAAGCATTATCACTTAGTCTAAATGGAACAATTGGTACAAAATTTAAAATCAATTCAAATTATGATTCACAATCAAATTTCGATTTTCAAAATCTTTTGAAATTAGATTACACACCCAATGAGGATGATATCATTCAAAAGGTGGAACTTGGTAATGTTAGTATGCCATTAAGTGGGTCTCTAATAAGTGGTGCTCAAAGTCTTTTTGGGTTTAAAACTCAACTTAAATTAGGTAAAACAACAATAGATGCTGTAATTGCTGAGCAGAGATCTCAGTCAAATACTTTGAATACTTCATCTGGAGGTTCAATGAATGAGTTTTCCTTTTTTCCTTTGGATTATGAAAGTAATAAGCATTTTTTTCTCTCACATTATTTCAAATTAAACTATGATAATTTTCTTAGGAATTATCCATATATAAGCTCCCCAGTCAATATAACTAGAATTGAAGTTTGGATTACAAACAGAAATTCAGAAACGGAGGATGTTAGAAATTTAGTTGCATTTCAAGATTTGGGCGAAAATTTTCCAGAGTTTACGTCAGTTGATGATTTTGCAAATGATTTTTTTATTGGGGACTTTAATCAAAACCCTGATAATTCATTAAATAAGTTTGATCCAAAAAATATAGGTCAAAACTTTTTAAATGATCAAATAAGAAATATTTCAACAATCACAAGTGGCTTTTCTAATTATAGTAATTTAATAAAAGAAGGCACAGACTATGAGGTTTTGGAAAATGCAAGAAAATTAGATGACTCTGAGTATCAGTTTAATGACAGACTCGGATATATATCTTTAAATCAACCACTTGAAAATGATGAAGTGGTTGCGGTTGCTTTCCAATACACCATAAATGGTAATGTTTTTCAAGTGGGTGAATTTTCAAATGAGGGTGATTTTTCAACTTCAAGTGATAGTCAAACTATAAGCACAAATAATTTAATTCTTAAAATGTTAAAAAGTACAATTACGAATGTACAACAACCTGTTTGGAAACTAATGATGAAGAACATTTATAACCTCGGAACGTATGAATTCAGCTCATCAGATTTCAAACTTGATATTTTTTATTCTAACCCATCCCCATTAAACTACTTGCAACCGTTTGATGCATCTTCGTGGCCTGAAAATCTTGATAAGGTTAGATTATTAAATGTATTTGATTTAGATAAATTAGATTCTAATGGAAACTTAAGCGAAGGAGGTGATGGTTTTTTTGATGTTGTTGATGGAGTAACTGTTAGTCGCAGTGATGGGCTATTGATTTTTCCAAATTCTGAACCATTTGGTGAGTTTATTTTTGAAAAGCTCAGAAATAGTCCAAGCGAAAATTATAATGATGTTTCAAGTTATAATGAGAATCAACTAAAATATGTATATAATGAATTATATTCCCTTGGAAAGACTAGTGCTGAAAAATATGTTGAAAAAAATAAATTTAATATAAGAGGAAAATATAAAGCGAATGAAGATAGTCAATCCATTTCAACCGGCGAATATAATATACCAAACGGTTCTGTAGTTGTAACTGCTGGAGGACGTGTTTTACAAGAAGGAGTTGATTATTTGGTTAATTACCAAACAGGTGATGTTCAGATTTTAAATGAATCTTTAAAAAACTCTAACATACCAATTGAAATTTCAACAGAGAGTAATTCCTTCTTTTCACAGCAAAAGAGAAGGTTTACAGGTATTAATTTTGAACATATTGCCAGTGAAAAATTTAAGTTTGGCGGATCATTAATTAATTTGAGTGAAAAATCTATAACAAGAAAATCAAATTATGGATTTGAACCAGTCAATAATACTGCATTTGGTTTAAATTTCAATTATTTCTCAGAAATTCCAATACTAACTAGTTTGATCAACAAATTACCTAACATCAATACAGATATTCCATCAAATATCTCTGTAAGATCTGAATTTGCATATTTGAAATCCTCTAAACCGAGAAGCTCTGGATATGATGACTCATCCAGTGTTTACTTAGACGATTTTGAGGGTACTCAAAATAAATTAGATTTGAGAGATTTTTTGTCCTGGAAGCTTTCCAGTGTTCCTGTTGGCTTTAAAGGTTATGATTTTGGAAATAATGATATTAGGTCAGGGTTTAATCGTGCTAAACTATCTTGGTATACAATTGACCCAATTTTTTATGGATCTAGGAAACCTAATGATATTGATAATAATGAAATATCAGAAAATTCATCACGGCGAATTTATATAGATGAAATATTTCCTCAAGTAGACTTATACCAGGGAGAATCAAGAGTACAAACAACGCTAGACTTGACCTATTATCCGAGTGAAAAAGGTCCATATAACAATAATGTTTCCGCAGATTTCAATCAAAATATAAATGAAAATTGGGCTGGTATTTTTAGAAAAATAAATACCACAAACTTTCAAAAATCCAATGTTGAGTATATCCAATTTTGGATTTTAGATAATTTTTCAGAGGATTTATCTGATGATGAATTAGGTGAAATAGTATTTCATTTGGGAAATATTTCTGAGGATATTCTGCCAGATGGAAAAAAACAGTATGAAAACGGTCTGCCTGTCGATCAATCGGATACCTTTCAATCATCAGTCTGGGGGAATACCCCCTCCACTCAGTCAATCATTTATGCATTTAATAATATTGAGTCTCAACGCCAAAAACAAGATTTAGGTTATGATGGTTTAAATGATAATGAGGAATTAAGTAATTATTCAAATGGAAATCCTGATGACCCAGCTGGAGATAATTATGAATATTATCTTCAAAGGAGCGGTTCAATATTAAATAGATATAAAAATTACAATGGAACACAAGGAAACTCACCAACTCAAACCACACCTAATCAAAGAGGTTCCACTAATTTACCTGATGTCGAGGATGTCAATAATGACAATACTATGAATAGGATTAATAGTTATTTTGAATACAGAATTCCCATAAGAAGATATAACACAAAACAAAATAACCCCTTCATTTCAGATGTTAGAGAAAATACCAATGTTCAGTTAGCGAATGGTAGTACAACGAGCTCTCGTTGGTTGCAATTTAAAATTCCAATATTTCCTGAATATTATGAGGGCACCAATTTTTCAAATTATTTTGAAAGGGTTAATGGTATTTCAGACTTGAAATCAATAAGGTTTATAAGAATGGTTTTGAAAGGGTTTCAATCTCAAACTACATTAAGATTTGCAACTTTAGATCTTATAAAGACTGATTGGAAAAGATATAGCAGAAATTTGAACAGAGAAAATATATTAAATACTGAAACGAATTTTGAGATTGGCTCAGTTAATATTTTGGACAATGAAAATAGAAAACCCATTAATTATGTTTTGCCGCCCGGTGTTGAGAGAGAAGAGTTATTTAATAATAATTCAATAATAAGACAAAACGAACAATCATTATCATTGAAGGTTCAGAATTTAAAACCAAAAGATTTGAGGGCAGTCTATAAAAATATTGATTTGGATTTGAGGCACTATAAAAAAATTAAAATGTTTGTTCATGCTGAGTCACTTATTAATGAATTTCCATTACCTGGATCTGGTGTAGATTCAGAGTATGATAAAAGATTAGTAGCATTTCTTAGAATAGGGGATGATGTTGACAATAACTTTTATCAAATTGAGGTCCCCTTAAAACCAACCAGTTTCAATCAAAGTGAATCTTCTAGGTTTTCATCTGAAGATGTTTGGAATCCTGATGAAAATTCAATTGATTTTGATCTTGAAAAATTATTAAGAATTAAACTAAAAATCATAGAGGATAAGATTAATAATTCTGAAATAATATACTTTGATGAAGATTTGAATTTAATAGATGAATTTTCACCTATAAGTTCACTACCGGGTGAAAAAAAATACAAGTTTTCAATTAAAGGGAACCCATCACTAGGTAGAATTAGAACAATCAGTTTAGGATTAAAAAATCCATCAACAAATATTGGAGATAATTTGTCAGGCGAAGTTTGGTTTAATGAGTTAAGACTTTCTGACATTAAGGTGGAAGGTGGTTGGGCTGCTGTTGGAAATATAGATGCGAATCTTTCTGATTTTGCAGACATATCCTTTAGTGGTAGAATATCGTCATCTGGATTTGGGTCCATAGATAAGTCACCAAATGAAATGAATAATGATAATTATAGTCAATACAATTTTATTTCAAACGTAAATGCTGGACAGATTCTGCCATCAAATTGGGGAATACAGATTCCAATTAGTTACACATTTTCAAAAGAAATTACTAAACCTAAATATGATGGATATTATAGTGACTTAACATTAGATGAAGTTATTTCAGTTTCCCAAAATAAAGATTCTGTAAGAAATCAATCAAGTGTGATATCAAAATCAAAAAGTTTCAGTGTTTTGGGCTTATCTAAAAGAAAAGTAAATCAGTCCAAAAAACAGTTCTATGACATTGAAAATTTTAATTTTTCCTATGCATACAGTGAGACTAACTATGTAGATTTTGAGACTGACTATAATAATAAAAAAATGGTTAGAGCTGATGGTACATATTCCTACAATTTTAACAGTGAACCAATTTTTATTTTTAAAAAACTATTAAATAATTCTAAAAATAAATATTTAGATTTTATTAAGAGTATTAATATTAATCCATTACCGAATAATTTATCATTTTCAGGAAACTTTAATAGATTATTAAATAAACAAAAATTTAGAGAAATAAATTATTCAGGAATATCATCAAATAATCAAATACCAATACCACTTCTTGTCCAAGCAAACTATCTGTTTAGGTGGTCTATGTCACTTTCACATAATTTAACTAACTCATTAAATCTAAATTATAATGCCACTAATGATAACATCATAAATGTAAACAACATCTTGGGAACAGATTTGACTAAAGACGACTTAAATTTATTCGATGATTTTTTGAATATTGGAAAGGCTGATTATTTTAATCAAAATTTGACTCTAAATTATTCTTTGCCTTTTTCAAGTATTCCATATCTTGATTTCATTCAATCATCATACACATATTCCGGTAATTTTAATTGGCAAAGTGGATCAGATATTTTAAACAATGTAACTGATTCAAACGGAACAGTCTTAGGAAATATAAGTACAATTCAAAATTCAAACAATCAGTCCATTGTCGCCAGTTTAAATTTTGATAAGTTTTACAGAAACTTTAAATTTTTAAATAAAAAAAATACATTTTTTGATATAATTAAGGGTTTGAAAAGATTCAGAATAAACTACACTGAAAATTCTGGAAAAGTAATCCCTGGTTATAAACCTAAAATAGGATTTTTTGGTACTACAAAACCAACATTCGGCTTTGTTTTTGGAAATCAAAGAGATGTTCGTTACGAATTGGCAAAGAAGGGTTATCTCACAAACTTTAGTGAGTTCAATGAGCAATTTCAGCAGGTGTTTAATTCAAGATTTGAAATGTCAACTGAAATACAATTATTCAAAAATCTTAAAATTGATTTAAACGCCAACAGAAATTATTCAAATAATTATTCTGAAAATTATAGGGTTAATGATAATTTCTATGAATCATTGAACCCAAATTTTTATGGAAATTTCTCAATATCGTCCAATATGTTAAAGACCTCCTTTAATAAAAAATCAATGAATCAATCAGACTCATTTGAAAAGATGAAAGAAAACTTAAAAATAATTTCATTGAGACTAATTAATCGAAAAGGGATATCTAATATTCAATTTGATGATCAAGGATTTCCAATTGGATTTGGTAAAAATAGTCAGGAAGTTTTAATACCATCATTTATTTCTGCTTACACCGGAAAAAATGTTCAAGATGTTAGTTTGAATCCGATAAGTAATAGACCCAAGATTAATTGGAGTATTCAATATGATGGTTTGTCAGAAGCGTTCAAAGATATTTTTTCTAGAATATCCTTGAGACATTCCTACCGATCTAACTATACAATAAATAATTTTCAATCTAATTTGAACTACGATGAAAATTCCTTTAATGCATCTGGAAATTATGAGTCAAAAATGTTTTTTTCAAATATAAATTTGGTTGAGCAATTCAACCCCCTGGTTCGAATAGATTTAGAGTTAAAAAATTCGTTAAGATTATCGTTTGATGTCATTAAGGACCGAGCGATTTCTTTAAGCTTAGCAAACAACCTAATTACAGAATCTTGGGGAAATGAATATTCTATTGGGCTTGGATATAGAGCTAGAAATCTAAAATTGTGGTCAAGATTTGCTTCGAATGCCAATAGATTTATAGGTGATTTAAATACCAAGTTAGATTTTAACATTAGAAAAAATTTAACGGTTATTAGAAATCTAAATATTGATGACAATAAAGTTTCAGCTGGTCAGTCAGTTTTTTCATTAAGAATTAGTGCTGACTAT
This sequence comes from uncultured Bacteroidota bacterium, assembly GCA_902598295.1. Classification (GTDB taxonomy): domain Bacteria; phylum Bacteroidota; class Bacteroidia; order Flavobacteriales; family Flavobacteriaceae; genus Eutrophosalina. The sequence continues at coordinate 23,798 of CACKBA010000011.1, read as the reverse complement.
GCCCTTAATAGGAACTTCTCAACAATTTTCTTTTATGATCATCTTTTTTCCAAATATGAAATATCTACTGCTTTTCCACAAACTAATATTAGGTCAGGTTTTACACTTAGGTATAATTTTGGTAATTAAATTCTTGTTAATTATGAAGTAAATCATAAATTAGAGAGATGGAAATAAAAGAAAATTTGAGTTATACAAACGATCATGAATGGATTAAAGTAGATGGTAACACTGCATTAGTTGGAATAACGGATTTTGCGCAGAGTGAACTTGGCGATATTGTATTTATTGAGGTTGAAACTATAGGTGAAGACTTAGATAAAAATGAAGTTTTTGGAACTGTTGAGGCTGTAAAAACTGTTTCAGATCTTTTTACTCCAGTATCTGGAAAAGTTTTGGAATTCAATTCTGCTCTGGAGGATAATCCTGAGTTAGTCAATGAGTCGCCCTATGAGGATGGTTGGATTGTTAAAATGGAAATTTCAAATTTAGATGAGATTTCAGATTTATTAGACAGCAAAGCTTATAAATCTTTAATAGGTCAATAATCTTGAGATTAGTTACTTGGTTCTACACTTGTATATTACTTTTTCTATTTATTTATCCTTTTTCGTCGCAAAGTTTAAATCCTATTGCGACTGATAAGTTGATTCATTTTTTTTTATTTACAATATTTACAGTATTGTGGCTTCATAGTTATGCTAATAAAAATAACTATATACTCATTTTAACTTTTATAATAACTTTTTCAGTTATTATTGAACTTCTACAATATTTATCACCCTTTGGAAGAACTTTTAGTTTGTTGGACATTTTATCAAATATATTTGGTATCATATTTGGTTTTTTTATTTTGGTATCAACGAAAAAAAAATTATTTTAGTCCTTCATGAGAGCAAAAAAAAGTTCAGGAGCAGATCTAAATAAAAAAAGTTCATTTTATTTAGCAATAGGATTGTTTTTGGTCTTGCTTGTTTCATGGAGGGCTATAGAATGGAAGAATTATGATGATGATGGTTATGGGTATATAGCACTTGATGTTGATGATGATGACGATGAAGAAATACCAATCACAGAGCAACTTAAAACACCACCACCACCACCACCACCACCTGCACCTGAGGTAATAGAGGTTGTTGAGGATGAGGAAGAAATTGAAGAAACTATAATTGAGTCTACTGAGACTGATCAAGAAGAAATTGTTGAAGAAGTAGAGGTCATGGAGGAGGATTTTGATATTGATGTTCCCTTTGCCATCATTGAAGATGTACCATTATTTCCTGGTTGTGAGAGAGTACCAAAATCGCAAAGAAGAGCTTGTTTTCAAACTAATATTCAAAAGCATATCAACAAAAATTTTAGGTACCCTGAAATTGCTCAAGAGATGGGTATTCAAGGAAGGGTTTTCGTTCAGTTTGTAATCGATAAAGATGGTTCAATTGTAGGAATTAGAACACGAGGACCTGATAAAAATTTAGAAAAAGAAGCTCAACGAATAATTGGTAAACTTCCAACAATGATACCTGGAAAGCAAAGGGGTAGACCTGTTAGAGTTCCATTTAGCATACCAATCACATTTAAGCTACAATAATTCTATTGTTTTTTCAAACATCTAGTTTATTACAAAAAAATTTAAATGATTTTAAATTCTAACATAATCTTGTCATTGACAAAATCCAGGTTAGCCATAAGTGTAGTTTTTTCTGCACTTTCAGGATATATTTTAGCTGCAGATGATTTGGATTTTTTAAATATTTTTTTGTTGATTGTTGGTGGATACAGTATTGTTGGTGCTTCAAACTCCTTTAACCAAATCATTGAAAAAGATAAAGATTCAATGATGGAAAGAACAAAGAATAGACCTTTACCTAAAAATCAAATTTCAACTTCAAAGGCCTTTTGGATTTCTATTCTTTTAACGTTAGTGGGGTTACTTTGTCTGTACTTAATCAATTACAAAACCGTTTTTTTCGCGGCACTATCTGTTTTTCTATACACATGCATTTATACCCCACTGAAACCGATAACCCCTTTGTCAGTTTTTGTAGGAGCTATTCCCGGTGCTATTCCCTTTATGCTAGGCTGGGTTGCTGCTACGAATCAATTTGGAATAGAACCTGGTACTCTATTTTTGATTCAATTCTTTTGGCAGTTCCCTCACTTTTGGTCATTGGGTTGGATGTTGGATGATGATTATAAAAAAGCAGGATTTATTATGTTACCAACAGGTAAAAGAGACAAAAAAACAGCTTTACAAATAATACTGTATACAATTTGGTTGATTATTATATCTGTTTTTCCGGTTACTGGATTGACGGGGTTGCTAATAATTTCATTAGAGTCAGCAATATTTATATTTATTTTAGGCTTAATTATGCTTTTTATGAGTATCAATTTATATAATGGAATGAATATTGCTTCTGCAAAAAGGTTGTTTATGTACACTATATTTTATCTTACTTTAGTTCAATTAATTTATATAATCGATAAGTTCATATGATTGATAATATAAAAGAAGAAAAAATAACCAAGGCAAAAAAAATGATGCTATTGTTTGGTTTGCTAAGTATAACAATGACTTTTGCAGGATTGACTAGTGCCTATATTGTCAGTAAAGGAAGACCTGACTGGACCTTGGATTTTAATTTACCGAGTGAATTTTTTTTCAGTACTTTAATAATTGTATTAAGTAGTATTACATTATTTATATCAAAAAATAAACTTGTAAATGGAAAACCTGTAAATAGTGTTTTTATATGGATTTTGATCACATTCATTTTGGGAATAGTATTTATTATTTTTCAATTTATTGGTTTTAATAAAATTATAGATCAGGGTTATTATTTTGCTGGTGCTCAAAGTGCAATTAAAACCTCTTTTATTTATGTTTTATCATTTTTACATATAGTTCATTTAGTTGCTGGATTAATTGTTTTAATTGTTTTAATGGTTAATACAAAAAAAGGAAAATATGTTAATAATAATCTTGGATTTAATCTTGGATCAAACTTTTGGCATTTTTTAGACTTCTTGTGGCTTTATTTGTTTTCCTTTTTCTATTTTTTTGGATAAAATTTTTTTAATTTTACGTTAAACTAAAAGTTAATGAGTTCTACAATTTCCTCTTCGGAAATTCAAAACAATTGGGAAGGGGGATCTAAACCACTGGATGCTAGTTATGGAAAACTCATGATGTGGTTTTTTATAGTTTCGGATGCTCTCACTTTTACCGGATTTTTAGTGGCATATGGTTTCTCGAGGTTCAAGAATATTGACTCTTGGCCAATTGCTGATGAGGTTTTTTATCACTTTCCTTTTTTACATGGTGTAAATGCTCCAATGTATTATGTAGCTCTGATGACTTTTATATTAATTTTTTCCTCCGTTACGATGGTATTGGCAGTTGATGCTGGGCATAATAACAAAAAAAATAAAGTTGCAGTTTACATGCTTTTGACAATCATTGGTGGTGCTGTTTTTGTGGGTTCGCAAGCCTGGGAGTGGGTAAATTTTATTAAAGGAGAATATGGTGCCCTGGAAACTAAAGGTGGTCAAATTATACAGTTTGTTGATTCAAATAATTCAAATAAAAGAATTGCACTAAAAGATTTTGTTGTAGAAGACCCTGAATACAGAGAAAGGCATCAGAAAAATAACGGTTTGTGGTATCTAACTGAGACCTCACTTCCTACATACTCTCTGGAAGAGGTTAATCAAGGTTTTATGGCTAACAAAAATATCTTAGTGAAGTCTGAAAAAATAGATGAAACTGGGCATAAAATTATTTTATCGAGAGAAGAGTCAGAGTTGAAAGTATCTCAGGCAGTTTTTGTCGTTGAAGGAGCAAACCTTATCAGAAATGAGTATGGTAATAGATTGTTTGCTGACTTTTTCTTTTTCATAACCGGTTTTCATGGTTTTCACGTTTTTACGGGAGTTGTTATAAACATAATCATTTTCATAAATGTTCTATTGGGAACATATGAAAAAAGAGGTCATTACGAGATGGTAGAGAAAGTTGGATTGTATTGGCATTTTGTAGATCTAGTCTGGGTTTTTGTTTTTACATTTTTTTATTTGGTTTAAATACTTATGGGACAAGACAATCATCATAAATTAGAAATATTCAGGGGAATGATTAAGTTCAAATCTAATGTTCAAAAAATTTGGGGAGTACTTATTTTTCTTTCAATTGTTACCGCTGTTGAAGTTGCCCTTGGTATAATCAAACCACAGGTTTTAATGAATACATTTCTTTCAATGAAACTAATAAATTGGATTTTTGTAATTCTAACACTTGTCAAGGCTTATTATATTACTTGGGATTTTATGCACATGAGAGATGAAACATTTGGTCTACAAGCTTCTGTTGTTATTACTTTGATATTCTTAATAGCATATGCAGCTTTTATATTTCTTGTTGAAGGTAATTACATTTATGATGTGATGTATGAAAGCTTTGTTAGCTGGAACTTTTAAATCATTCAATTGAAAAAATATTTTGTTCTTACAATTTTATTTGTATTGCCCTTGGTTGCATATCTATTTTTTGCATCAGGAATAAATAATTTTGCCAAACTACCTGTATTAACAAAAAATGTTATAAATATTAATACTTTTTCTGAAAAAAAATTTGATAATAAAATATCGATTTTAATTTTTCTTGGTAATAATATTGAAAATAAAAAAGGTGATATTTTGAATCTTAATCAAAAAATTTATAAAAGATTTTATCAGTTCAATGATTTTCAATTTATTGCTTTAGGTCCAAAGGAAATTAATATGCAAGTAGAAAGCTTGGTCAATCAATTACGAACAGGTACTGATACAGAAATGACAAAGTGGTTTTTTTTACTTCAAGATTCCAAACACTCAAAAAATATCTTTGACAGTTTGGGAACAGATCTCAATCTAGATGAATTTGGCGGATCACCCTATGTATTTATAATTGATAAAAAAGGTTTCTTAAGAGGAAGAAATGATTCAGATGGCATAAAGTTTGGTTATGATATTAGGTCTGTAGCTGAGTTAAATAATTATATGGTAGATGATGTAAAAATTATATTAGCTGAATACAGATTGGCTTTAAAAAAGAATAATATTTTTAATAACTAGTGAAAAAAAATCTCACAATAAGCTCCATAATAATCGCAGTTATTTTTGGTTTTATATTCCTACCAAAAATATATAATCGTTTGAAAAGCGAAACTATTGTTGATTCAAGTAGAACAAAAGAAGTCAGCAACGAATCAAAACTAGCTTTTGTAAAATTAAATGGAGAGGCTCGAAAGGTCCCAGATTTTATTTTTAAAAATCAAGATAATTTATATGTATCAAATGAAGATTACAAGGGTAAAGTTTATGTTGCAGAATTTTTCTTCACGACTTGTCCATCTATATGTATAGAAATGAACCAAAATATGAAAATATTGGATGAGGAGTTTGGCAACAGGAATGATTTTGGTATTGCATCATTTACAATTGACCCAATAAATGATACACCCGTTGTGTTAAAAGAATATGCTGAAAGATTAGAGGTTAAGTCAAAAAATTGGCATTTTTTAACTGGAGAAATCGATTCTGTTTATCAATTATCAAATAGTGGTTTCAATATCTTTTCAGCAGTAAACCCAGCCGTGGCTGGTGGTTTTGAACATCAAGGATTTTTTGCATTAATTGATAAAAATGGATACATTAGGTCAAGAAGAGACAGTAGCGGCAATCCAATTGTTTATTACTTAGGAATTACTTCTTTGGAGCAAAAAGAACAAGGAATTGATATGATTATCGAGGATATTAAAAGGTTATTAAAAAATGGTTAAAAAGACTAGATTATACGATTTTTTGATATTGTTTGTATCTATCTTGGTACCTGCAGTTGTTGCACTACTTCTATTTACAAAGTGGAGTCAGGATAAACTAATTTTCGATATGAGAATTCCAAATACTGACCCAATCATAATTTTCGAAAATCTACCTTTTATTGAACCGTTAACCTTTTTACCACCAATTTATGCGGTAATAAATGGGTTAACAGCAATATTACTTGTAGTGGCTGTATATTATATAAAAAATGGCAAAAGAGAAATTCATGAATCACTAATAAAGGTTTGCATTGCACTTTCATTAATGTTTCTTGTCATGTACATTGCTTATCATATGACAACAGACCCAACATCATTTGGTGGAAAGGGTATTATTGCATACATATATTATTTTATTTTGATAACACATATACTGCTTTCCGTTATTGTTATTCCATTAGTTTTGACTAGTTATAGTAGAGCTGTTCAATCTAATTTTAAGTTGCATAAAAAAATTGCTAAAGTAACGTTCCCAATATGGTTTTATGTTGCAGTCACTGGAGTTGTTGTTTATTTAATGATATCCCCTTATTACTAATGATAGAATCAATACAATGTTCAATGTGTAAAGCAGTTCTAGAGTCTGGAGCTGATGAAAAAACTGCTGAAAGTTTAAATGATGGAATCATATACTTAATGGCTATTCCATATGTTCTTGCAGGAATTACTGCATATTTTATCTACATTAAGTTTTTTAAAAAAAATAAACCTTCTTAGTTAGATTTTGTCTTAATAAAGCAAAAACCGGAGAGTTAATTGATTTTAATTATTAATTTTGCCCCACTCTTATTATGATATCAAACACAAATATTAGGTCTACAGCTTGGAATAATTTAAAGCCAAATATTGGTATTGCAGTTGGTGCAATAATTTTATTTTTTATTGTATCAATCGCAATGAGTTCATTACCCTTCATTGGTTTTCTATTGCAAATATTCCTCACAGGTGCCTTATATGTTGGTTATTGTTTCTTCTTTTTAAAAATTGTACGAAAAGAAAAAGCAGAAATCGAAGATTTATTCATGCCTCTTAAATCAAAAAAAATTATCGTTGACTCAATTATTACTTATCTATTAACTGGATTAATAATTGCTGTTATCTTTATTATTTGTCTTGTATTGTGGGCTTTTGTGATGTTTGGTGGTTTTGAGCCAGTTGGTTCATTGATAGAAATGTTCAATTCCTTTATGAATTCCATTAATCAAGTAGACCCTGAAGTTTATTCATACGATTATAATTACAGCATCGACCCTAAGCTTGCAAATTTTAGTGTAAGCTCCTTGTTTTTTTCTTTTCTTTTTATTGTTCTTTTACCTTGTGCTATTATTTCTTTAGGTATGTCACAGGCCTATTATTTATTGGCTGATGGTAAACCAAAAAATGGTTTAGAAGCCATTACAATGAGTTGGAGTTTGATGTACAATAAGAAAATAAAATTCTTATTACTTCAACTCAGTTTTATTGGATGGATTATACTTAGCATTTTCACACTTTTTTTTGGTTTTTTGATTTTAGCTCCTTACATGTCCTCCTCATATGCTACATTTTATGATAATTTGGAAAATCAAAAAGATAATTAATGATTAGAATTAAGAATCTTCACAAATCATATGAAATGGGATCTAATTCTCTCCATGTTCTAAAGGGTATTGATTTTAATGTTTCGGAGGGTGAATTAGTAGCAATTATGGGTTCATCAGGTTCTGGAAAATCAACTCTATTGAATATTATAGGAATGCTAGATAATTATGATATGGGTTCGTATGAACTAGATAATATTTTAATTAAAAATTTAGATGAAACAAAGGCTGCCAATTACAGAAACAAATTCCTTGGTTTTGTTTTCCAATCTTTCAATTTAATTAATTACAAATCAGCAGTTGAGAATGTTGTACTCCCTCTTTACTATCAAGGAATCAAAAGAAAAGAAAGAGAAAAAATTGCACTTGATTATTTAGATAACGTGGGTCTTAAAAATTGGGCTTCTCACTTACCCAGTGAGTTATCAGGTGGTCAAAAACAAAGAGTTGCAATTGCAAGGGCTATGGTTTCAAAACCTAAAGTCTTATTGGCTGATGAACCCACGGGTGCATTAGATTCCAATACATCTTCTGAAGTAATGTCACTAATACAAAAAATCAACAACTCTGGCAAAACAATTCTTGTTGTAACTCATGAGGAAGATATTGCCAAAATGTGTAAAAGAATTGTTAGACTAAAAGATGGAGTTATTGTTGATGATAAAAAAATAAATCAAAAAGTTTTATAAATGTTTGATAAAGATCGATGGATAGAAATTTTTGATACCATTAATAAAAATAAGTTAAGAACCTTTTTGGCTGGATTTACCGTTTCTCTGGGGATTTTTATTTTCATAATGCTTTTTGGACTTGCAAATGGACTTGAAAACACATTTGAAAAGTATTTTAAGGATGACCAATTAAATACCATATGGATTAATGGAAGCAGAACATCCAAGCCATATGCTGGTTATGAGTCCAATAGAAGAATTAGATTTAAAAATGAAGATATAGAGGACATACAAAATAAATATGATTTTTTTATTAAAGGCATTACCCCTAGAATAACAATATCAAGTGAAGTGGGATATAAATTAAAATCTAACAATTATACTGTCAGAGGAGTTGGTCCATACCATCAGTTTAATGAATTAACTGTTATAATGAATGGTAGATATATTAATGAGGCTGATATTTTTAACAAGGAAAGAAATGTTGTCATTGGAAGGTTAGTAAAACAAGATTTATTTGGAAGTGAGAATCCAATCGGGAAATTTATAAATGGTGGTGGTAGATCTTGGAAAGTAGTTGGTGTTTTTCAAGATGATGGAGGTGATAATGAGGAAAGAATGATTTATTGTTCTTACACAACACTTCAATCAATTTTGAAAAGTTCTGATGAAGTCGATCAAATAATTATATCATATAATCCTGAAATTGGATACGAGGGAGCAATTGAGTTCGAAAAAAATATTAAGAAGTACCTAAAGAGCAAGAAAAAAATAGACCCCAACGATCCTAAAGGAATATCTGTAAGAAGCGCCTCCAATGATATGCAGCAAAATGAGCAATTTTCTAGTGCCTTAAACTACATGATAATTTTTATTGGTATTGGTACCCTATTGGCAGGAATAATTGGAATTTCTAATATAATGGTTTTTGTAATTAAAGAAAGAAACAAGGAGTTTGGAATTAGAAAAGCTATAGGAGCTACTCCAAACTCTATAATTGCACTTGTTTTACAAGAATCAATTTTTATCACTACAATTTCAGGTTATGTTGGGTTATTTATTGGTGTACTCCTTCTCTCATCAATCGGAGATAAATTAGAAAAAACATATTTTATTACTGATCCTTATGTGGATTTCAATTTTGCAGTTTCTGCAACTATAATGTTAGTATTTTTTGGCGCATTGGCAGGTTATTTGCCTGCCAAAAAGGCCGCAATGATTAAACCAATCAAAGCATTAAATGAAAAATAAATGAAAGAATTATTTGAGAAAGATACATGGCAAGAAATATTTGGTTCTATCAGTAAAAATCGGGTAAGAACTGTAATAACAATGATTGGTGTTTTATGGGGAATATTCATTTTTATCACTCTTTCTGGAACTGCAAAAGGTTTGGATAACGGATTTGAGAGAGCCTTTGCTTCAATTTCATCAAATAGTTTATTTGTTTGGGGTCAATATACATCACTTCCTTATAGAGGATATAAGGCCCGCAGGGGTATTCAGTTAAAGGTGGGAGATGTGGAAATTATTAAGAAAAGAGTTCCCGAAATTGAATTTATAGCACCTAGGAACGTAAGAGGTGTTTTTGGGTCTTCAGGTGGAAATGTTGTTCGTGGATCAAAGACAGGTACTTATGCGATATATGGTGAATATCCAGAATATATTAAGATTGCAACATCAAAAGTTTATGATGGAGGAAGATTTATCAATGAAAACGACATGGTTTTATCTAGAAAAGTATGTGTCATTGGGGAGAGAACATTAAAAGAACTTTTTGAAAAGGATGAAAACCCAATAGGTAAATTCATTGCTATTAACAGTATAACATTTAAAGTGATTGGAGTGCATAAATTTGTGCAAGGAGGTGGATTTGGTGATGACGGTGACATATATATACCATTTGTTACTTTCAAGGATTTATTCAACTCTGGAGATAATGTTGGGTTTTTTATGATGTCTGCCTATAAGAATGCCGATGTTGTAAAAGTTGAAAAGGAAGTAAAAAGTGTTCTGAAAGATATACATAACATAAACCCAAATGATGACGAAGGTTTGGGAGCATTTAATTTAGGTAAAGTGTTTAAGGACACGATAAATTTCGTTAATGGTTTATCATTTCTTTCATTAATAGTTGGATTAGTTACAATATTAGCCGGTGTTATCGGGATTGGAAATATATTGTTAATTTCTGTAAATGAAAGGACAAAAGAAATAGGTATTCGCAGGGCTTTGGGAGCAACCCCTAAACAGGTTAGAAATCAGATTTTGATCGAATCAATATTCTTAACCTTAATTGCTGGAATCATTGGAATTATATTAGCTACATTAATTTTGTTTTCCATAAATTATGGAACAAAAGATTTAACAGATTTCCCTTACACAAATCCTACAGTCCCATTAAAATTTATTTTTGGGGCTTTGTTTCTGATGATTACACTCGGATGTTTAATTGGAATGATTCCGGCTCAGAAAGCAGTAAAAATCAGGCCGATTGAGGCGTTGAGAGAAGAATAATTTTAATTTTGATAATTATATGAAAAACATAAAAAATATTGGTTTTGTTTTAATAGCATTAGGCTTATTATTTTCAATAGCTTACTATATTAAGACAAATAGTAGGTCTGCAATTACTTACGAAACGGAACAATTAAAATACAAGACAATTGAAGATAAAATAGTAGCAACAGGAAGTGTGGTTCCTGAAGATGAGGTTAATATTGTTCCTCAGATTAGTGGGATTATACAAGAGATTTTTGTTGATGAAGGGGATCAAGTTAAAGCAGGTGATTTATTAGCAAAGATCAAAGTAATTCCCAATGAACAAACCCTAAATAGTGCGGAAGGTAGGGTTAAAACAACCCAAATAATACTTCAAAATTCAGAAAAAGAATACAACAGAAACAAAAAGTTATTTGAAAAGGGTATAATTTCAGAGCAAGATTTTAATTCAATTGAACTGAGATATAATCAGGATAAACAAAGTTTAGAGAATGCAAAATCAGATTTACAAATAATAAGACTTGGTTCAATTGGAGGTTCAGCATTAACTAACACTAATGTTAGATCAACTATTTCAGGAACAATTTTACAAGTACCTGTCAAAGAAGGCGATCAAGCAATTGAAGCCAACACTTTTAATCCAGGGACAACAATAGCAACTGTAGCAGATTTAAATAAAATGATTTTTGAGGGTCGTGTTGATGAAGGAGAAGTTAGTAAACTTAAAACAGGCCTACCGTTGAAAATAGAAATTGGAGCAATTGAAGACAAGGTTTATGATGCTAAATTAACTCTAATTGCACCCAAAGGTATTGAGGTTGCAGGAGCAATTCAGTTTCAAATTGAGGGTGAAGTTTATTTGGATGATGAATATATAATAAGGGCTGGTTATAGCGCAAATGCATCAATTGTTACTCAAATCAAAGAAAATGTTTTGGCAATTGATGAATACCTACTTCAATTTGACAATAAAACAAAGGAAGCCTTTGTCGAAATTGAAATTTCCGATCAAAATTTTGAAAAAAGACAGATTGAGGTTGGAATTTCAGATGGAGTTTATGCTGAAGTTCTTTCTGGTGTTAGTATTAATGATAAAATTAAAGTATGGAATAAGACTGAACCCATCAAAAGAGGAGATGTTGAAGATGTTGATGATGAATATAAGTTAGACAGATAAAAAATGAGAAAATTTTTACTATTAATATTGATTTTTTGTACCAATGTTACTGCTCAGAAGCAGTGGACCTTAAAAGAATGTGTAGAGAGAGCATTAGAAAAAAATATATCCATAAAACAGTCTGAACTAAATTTTACAGAAGCTGCATTAAATAAAAAAAATGCAATTGGAAATTTCATACCCAACTTTAATATTGGCAGTTCTCACTCATGGAATGTGGGTTTGAATCAGGATATTACGACAGGAATTTTAGAAAATATTACCACCCAATTTACATCAATGAATCTAAATGTTAATGTTGATATTTTGAATGGTTTAAAAAATATTAAGCAATTGCATTTAGCAAATTTGAGTATTTTATCTAATAAGTTTCAGTTGGAGGACATGAAAGAGAATATTTCATTGTTGGTTGCTAATTCATTTCTTCAAATTCTTTTTAATAAAGAACTTCTAAAGGTCCAAAAAATCCAATATGATTTATCAGTTGAAGACTTATCAAGAGCTCAAGAGTTAGTTGAAAATGGTGTATTACCAGTTGGTGATTTATATGAAATAGAAGCAAATAAGTCAAGTGCTGAAAAATCTCTGATTGATGCTGAAAATGCATTGACTTTGGCAAAATTAGCACTAGCTCAACTAATTTTAATTGAAAATTATCAAGAATTTGACATTGTTGATGAAAACTACGACCTCGAGATGAGTGAAATCTTAAATAAATCACCTGACATTATTTATAATTACGCTGTTGAAAATAAGAATGAAATCCGAGTAGCAGAGACAAATGTTGAAATTGCAAAAAAATCATTAGAATTAAATAAAAGTTTTTTACAACCAAGATTGTCAGCTTTTTATTCTTTCAGTTCAAGAATTGCTTACAGCGACAGGTTAGTTGGAACTGGTAATTTTGATTTAGTTCCAATTGGATTTGTTCAAGGTACAAATCAACCTGTTGTTGCTCCTTTTCAACAAACTATGGTCAAAGCACCAAGATCATTTACAGAGCAGTTTGATTCAAATAAAGGTCAAAATTTTGGTTTAAGTTTATCAATTCCAATTCTTAATAATTTTTCAACCAGAACAAATGTAAACAGGAGCAAGGTTAATGTTGAAAGGTCTGAAAATCTGTTGTCCCAAACTAAGCTTGATTTACAAAACACAATTAACCAAGCTTATAATGATGCGAAAGGTTCCTTTAAAGCATATGAGGCTTCTCAAAAATCTCTAGAATCTAGAAAAATATCTTTTGAATATGCAAAGGAAAAATTTAATCTTGGAGCAATAGATTCCTATGAGTTTTCTTTAATCAAACAGAGGTATGAAACCGCACAGTCTGATTTAATCATTTCTAAGTTTGATCTTATCTTTAAGATTAAGGTCCTAGAATTTTATTTTGGTATTCCCTTGAAAATTTGAAACTAGATTTAATATTAAATATTGAAACCTCTACTTCAAATTGTTCTGTTTCTTTGTCAAACAGAAAACATTTAATTGATACAATTGAAACTGATAACAACTCATATACTCACTCCGAAAATCTTCACACGTTTATTCATGATATTTTCCAAAATAACAAATTGAATATAAAAGACTTAGTATGTATATCGGTCAGTAGAGGTCCTGGATCATACACTGGTTTAAGAATTGGTGTTTCAGCAGCAAAGGGTTTGTGTTTTGCAAATGATATTCCTTTAGTTTCAGTTTCATCTTTGCAAATACTTGCTAACGCATCCAATTTTAATGGTATAATTATTCCAACAATTGATGCAAGACGTGATGAAGTTTATTCCTCTGCTTTTTTTCAAAGTAATATGATTGTGGAAGAAAAACCAGAGATTATAAAAAGTGAATCCTTTGAAGAACATTTAAAAAATAATAATATTATGATAGTTGGTAATGGTCAATTTAAGTGTAAAAAAATTATAAAAAACCACAAAAAAATATACTTTGATAAAAATATTATAAACCCTTCATCCAAATACATGCCTGAGTTATCTTACAGTAAATTCATTAATAATGAATTCGAAGATTTAGCATACTTTGAGCCAAGTTATTTGAAAGAATTTAAGTCAAATTAATGTAAATCTTTATAGAAATTATTAAATACTTAAACTATGAATTATAAGAGGAATTTATAATTTTATCTATTACATATACAAGTTGATCTTTTAATTTTCTTTTTTTAGAAATTGCTTCAATTAATAAATCACCAATTAGTCCATAAATATGTCTTTCATTATTAACATAAATATCCTTTAACTGAAAAATGAACCAACTAATCTCCTTTGGATTATTAGTAATAACAAGAATGTCATGTTTCTTTTTAGACCTGTTTGGATTATCTGAAATTATTAGATTAGATCCTCCAAATAATTTATTTGATTCTGGAATTTGTTCAACTTCTAAAATATATTTCTTAAAAATTTCTAATTTCTTGCTCATTAATTAAATAATTTAAAATATACTTTAAAACAGGATTAGCAGATTTTACAATTGTATCATCATTTACGTCTCCAGGTATTTTTTCACCATGAAAAATATTGCATCTAATTTGATATAAAACATTTTTTATTGTATCTAAATTGTTATCCTCACATAGTACCAAAATCTTTTGATTTAATAATTCATTCATATCTTCTTTTTCAATATCTTTTCCTTTATTTGCGGCATCTTTTCTCAAAGCCTCGAATTTTTCTATCCTTGCCATATTAATAACAAAACATCTGTCATTTTTTCTTAAAGACTTTTTTAGATTTTTAAAAATTTCATTTTCAACATTCATTTTTGAAGAATAGGTTTTAACAAAATAATTATATATAGAATCTTCAATATATCTTTCCTGAATATATAAGTTGATTCTAGCGGGTACTTTTATATCAATTTCAATTTTTTCTTTTTTACGTTCTATTGTAGCACTTTCTGCATGAACTTGATTACCTTGAGCTATTGATTCCTTAATCTGGGATAGTTTAGATTTGCCTGTATCAATTTGTGCTCTATCTTTTACTGCATTTTCAGCAAACAGATTGTAACAAATTGCATTAAATGCAATCCAATTTGACATAAATTTCAAGTATTCATTTGGTGTCTTATCTGCTTGATTAATCCATGCATGAATTAACTTACTTTGTTTTTCATCGAAATACTTTTTCATTTTTCTATTTAGGAGACTTTTGAAACTTATCCATTGATAGCAATGACATTTGAAATCTTGCCGGGTAAATAATCCTTTAACATGGTTTCAATACCATTTTTTAATGTAACAGTTGATGACGGACATCCGCTACATGCACCTTGTAAAATAACCTTTACTTCTCCACTTTTTTTATCAAAAGATTGAAATATAATATTGCCACCATCTTGGGCAACTGCTGGTTTAATCTGTTCATCAATTAGTTTGGCAATTTCTTTTGATGTTTCATCTAATTCATTCAATGAGATTGAATCAAATTCTTTTTCAATGTCGTATCCTTCCTCAATAATTGTATTGCCATCTTTTATGTAGGATAATATGAACTCTCTAATATCCATTATATGATTTTCCCAATCAAACCCCAACTTTAATGAGACAGAAATAAAATTAAAGTCAATATAGATTTCGGATATGAATTCGTGCATGAATAGAGCGCTTGCTATTGGACAATTGGAAGCATCTTTTTTTGACTTGAACTCGTGAGAATTATTTACTAGTCTTTTATTTGATACGAATTTCATCACCTTTGGATTTGGAGTTCTTTCAGCATAAATACTTATAGCTAAGTTGCTATTAGTGTATACAGACATTCCGTTATTGAGGTTTTTCTTAATCTCTTCTAAGACTTCCTCTTGAACATCACTCCAGTCTAAAAAATCAAGTTTTTCAATAATAATTAGATGTTTGTCTAGTACAACTGACTTTACAAATGGTAAAAAAAACAGTTGCTTAACAACAGGATAATTATCTAGTTCTGAGTTCTCATCAAGTTTAATCCTTTTTGAAAATATTATTTGATTAGAAGATATAACCAGTTGATCTTTATTTTCACTTTTTAAAATTTCTAAATTATAAGCCACGATTAAATCTTAATTACAGAATTTTTTCCTCCTAAAAGTTTTTCTAAAGCAAAGGTATTGCCATTGCTATAAAAATCATTGTAAATTTCATTTTTTTCAGAATTGACTTCCTTATTTCCAATTAAAACTCGTTTTACCTGAGCTGCAACGGAAATGTTGTAGTTATTTATGATAATATTATTTCCAATAATTTTTTGAATTAAATCTTGGATTATAAAATAGTGTGTACATCCCAAAACTAGTTGATCAATACCATAATCAACCATTGGTTTTAAATATTCTATTAATATTGATTCAAGTTTATCATTTTCAAAATCACCCGACTCAATAATTTCAACTATTCCATCCCCATGACTCTCAATCATATCAAAGTTGTTTTTATCAATACTTTTAGTTGTTTTTTCAAAAAGTTCACTTGACAAAGTACCTTTTGTTGCTAAGACACCAATTTTTCCTTTTTTTGATTTTTTTATAGCAGGTTTGATTCCTGGTTCAATACCGACGAAAGGTATTTGAAATTTTTTTCTCAGTAAACTTATTGCATTGGTTGTTGCTGTATTACAAGCTACTACAATTAATTTACATCCTTTATCAATGAGCCAATTGGAATTTTTTATACTAATATTTTGAATTTCAGAAATTGATTTTGATCCATAGGGTGAATTATCAGAGTCGGCGTAATATATTGTATTTTCATTAGGAAGTAATTTTACAACTTCTTTCCATACACTAACGCCCCCTATTCCTGAATCAAAAAAACCAATTGGTGATATACTCATAAAAAAAACTACCTATAAAATTATAGATAGTTTTTAAAAATTAGGTTAAACAGTATATAAATCTAAAAACCAAGTTCTTTTTTTACATCCGCCATCAAATCTTTTCCATCTGAAAGAATTACCGCACCTCCGGGTGTGGCATCAATCACATAGTCAAAACCTTGCTCTCTTGCTACTTTTTGAATAGCTTCTTTTGCCTTTTCAATTAGTGGTCTTAATAAATCAGCTTGCTTTTGCTGAATATCCTGAGCGGCAGTTTGTTGATATTGTTGAATATTTTGTTCCATGCCTTGTAATTCTTTTGCTCTTGCTTGGTTCGTAACTTCTGTTTGATTCTGTGCATCTGCGGAATAAGTTTGAGATTTGGTTTGATATTCCTTCATTGATGCCTCAATTTCTGTTTGATAGGTCTTCTGAAGTTTTTCTAGTTGAGCTTGTGCTTCCTTCACTTCAGGCATTTGACTTATCAATGATTGACTATCAATATGGGCAATTTTACTTTGAGCATATGAAATTGTACTAAAAGCAATAAACGCAACTGACAATAATAATTTTATATAATTCATCTTTTTAAGTTTTAATTTTTCTTTTAATGTTTATTAAACTATCTCTTTTTCTTTTTATTTCTATTTTTCTTAGTTCTCTGAGTCTTGAAATTGAGTCTTTTCTTTTTTTATTTTTTTCTAAAACTAACTTTCTTTTTTCTTCAAGTTCTTTTTTTCTTTCATCTTCAAAAGCAATTTCAAGATTTTCTATTTTCTCTTGTCTCAAGATGCTTCTTAAAACTAGCTCGCTAATATCGTATTTTTTTTCTGAATATAGCATAATCACAGCACTAGATTTGTCAAAAATAAAATCAAATTTATTTTTTTCAGCTATTTGTTGAACTATCGCAAGAACCTCATCTTGAATGGGTTGAATTAAAATTTTCTCTTGAATTAACCAATCTCCCTCAGGTCCAAACCTTTTATTTCTGTAATTTTCAAGTTCTCTAAAATCATAATCTATTTCTTTACTACGTTTCATATAAATTTGATTAGGTATTAAATCTTTTTCAAATTCCAATTCTTCTCTTTTAGTTTTAATTTCACTTTCTTTTTTAGAAATTTCTTTTTTCCACTGATCAATTTTATATTCAAATTCCTTATTTGCAACTTCAAAGTCTTCAATATTACTCAATATGTATTCCATATTGATGTAACCAACTCTTAGTTCTTTTTGTGCTTCCAACACATTATGAAAAACAAATAGAGTTAGAATGGTACAAAAAACTTTAGTTTTTATCATAAGTGCTAAAAGTTTTGTCCAATTACAAAGTGTGTTTCCCAACCATTGGGTTTGAGGTCATTGTCATTAACACCATCTAGCCCATATCCAAAGTCAATTCCTAATAAACCAAATGCAGGCATAAATATTCTGAGGCCTACACCCATAGATCTTTTAGAATTAAATGGGTTGTATTCACGAAAGTTATCAAAACCTTGACCAGATTCAAGAAAGGTGAGACCAAAAATAGAGGCAGCTGGTTTTAGAGTTATCGGGTACCTAAGTTCAAGTGAAAACTTATTATAGATTGTAGATCCATTTTGACTTGATAATGATTGATTTGGGTACCCCCTTAAGGAAATCATTTCCCTTCCATCCATGGCATATTGTGACATTCCATCACCACCTAAGAAAAACCTATCAAATGGTATAACCCCTCTATCATTATTGTAAGCACCTAGGAAACCAAATTCTGCATGAGTTCTCAATACTAATTTATCAAATAGTCTTGTATACCAAGATCCTTTGAATTTTATCTTATAGAACTCAAGCCATTTAAATTTTTCTTGGTCAATTTTTGAAGTATCTGGATTGCCATTTGAATCTTGAAATTCAGGCATATCACCTAGACTTCCGTAATCTACTCCGTTCCAAAGTGAGTAAGGGAGAGAAAACCTCGCACTTAGAACAAATTCTGAGCCACCAAGGGGAAATATAGGGTTTGTAAATGTATTATTACGTGATAAAGCAACTGTATAGGATACATTATTAGATTTACCTTCTCCAAAAGTAAATAGTCCAGTGAAATAATTCTGTAAGTTATAGTATTGATAAGATAAAGATTGTGATAATGTAAAATAATCATCAGGTACTCTCAATCTTTTAGCCAAACCAATGCTTGCTCCTGTAATCGAAACAAATTGTTCTTTATTTACATTCCCAGTGAAAAAGTTATATCTGAATTGTTTGGTATGAGAGAAAGATGTGGAAAATTGTACAGGTTGTTCACCTCCAAACCACGGATCGGCTAATGAAAAACTATATACCCTATAGAATCTGTTAGCCTGCAGTCGAAGAGATAATGATTGACCATCACCCATTGGTACTGGTTTCCAAGCTTTTTTATCTTTTAAACCTTTTAATGAAAAATTATTAAAAGAAACACCGATTGAACCAATAAATGAATTGCCTCCATACCCTCCTTGTAACTCTACTTGGCTAGCTCCTTTTTCCACTAATCCATACTCAATATCAACAGTACCACCATTTGGATCTACGTTTTTAAAATCAGGGGTGATTTGCTCGGGATCGAAAAAACCTGTTTGACCCAATTCTCGTACTGTTCTAACAACTTTATCTTTACTGTATAAATCCCCAGGTTTTGTTCTTAATTCTCTGAAAATTACATGATCGTTGGTTCTTGTATTACCAACTACAGTTATTTTGTTAAAATAAGCGGGATTACCTTCAACGATTCTAATTTCAAAGTCAATAGTATCATTAATTGCGGCAATTTCAACAGGGTTTATACTAGAAAATAGATAACCATTGTTTTGATATAAATTAGTTAAATCTTCACCATCTGGTTTTGATGAATCTGCAATTCTTTTCTTAAGTAGCACGCCATTATAAGTATCACCTCTGAACAATCCCAATAATTTGCTTAATTGATCATCACTGTATACCGTGTTACCTAAGAACTTAATATCACCAAAATAATATTTTTTACCTTCATTGATATCAATTTTCAATTTGATTAAGTTATCATTGGTTACAACAGTATCAGAGATAATTCGTGCATCTCGATAACCTTTCTCTTTATAAAAATCAATAATAGAGTTTAAATCTGTTTGATAATCATCTTCGATAAATTTAGACTTTTTCCAAAACCTTCCAGGCAGTTTTGTTTTTGTCTTTTTCATTTTCTTCTTTAACTGTTTTGATTTAAAGATTTCATTGCCAGAAAATTCAATTTCATTGACTTTTACCCTGTCACCCAGATCTACATTAATTACCATTTTTTCATTGTTTAAACCAACTGAATCTTTAGTTGTATTGATATTAACTTTAGTATTTAAAAATCCATTTTTCTGGTATTTATTAACAATGTAGTTTTTTGTAGTTTCAATAAAATTTTCCGTTATTTTTTGCCCTCTTTTTATTTCAATTTCTTCTTCTATTGTTTCTGCTTTTGTTTTTTTTAGACCTGTTATTTTATACTCAGAAAGTGATGGGAGTTCAATTATTGAAATTTCGAGATCAACTTTATCGTCAATAATTCTTGTGATGTAAAAGTTTATATCACTGAAAAGTTCAAGTTTCCAGAGTTTATTTATTATTTTGCTGATGTCTTCACCTGGTATTTGTACTTTTTTACCAACAAAAAGTCCTGTGTACGTTATAACAGTCTGTTCATTAAAACTTTTTATTCCTGTAACTTTTATGTCATTTATAACATACTCTTTTCCTTTTACATATGCACTATCTTGGCTAAAGACCAAATTACAAGTCATGAGCATTATTAAAAAAAGGTATCTTAAATCAAGTAGTTTTTCCAAATCTTCTATTTCTTTTTTGATATATTATAATCGAGTTGTAGAAATCTTTTTTTCTAAAATCTGGCCATAACATGTCGTAAAATAATAATTCTGCGTATGAATTTTGCCATAATAAAAAATTACTTAACCTGAATTCGCCACCTGTTCTAATTAACAAATCAACATTTTTAGAAATTTTTGTGTAAAGATGCTCATTTATTAGCTTTTCATCAATATTTTCAATGGAAATTATATTTTTTTTAACTTTTGATGTAATCTGTTTTACAGCATCAACCATTTCAGTCTTTGATCCATAGCTAATTGCTAAATTTAAGTTTAAACCATCGTTTTTGACAGTTAAATTAGATGCATCAAGTAATTCATTTTTAACGACCTCAGAAAGTCTTTCAAGAGATCCAATAATTCTCATTCGAATATTGTTTTTGTTGATTTCTACCATTTCATTTTTAACTGATTTTATAAGTAATTTCATAAGGGCATTAACCTCACTCTTGGGTCTTTTCCAATTTTCAATTGAAAAAACATAAAGAGTTAAATTCTTTATCCCTAACTCAATGCATGATTCGATTGTTTCGCGAACAGAATCAATACCATTTGTATGACCAAAAATTCTTCTCTTACCCAATGATTTTGCCCATCTTCCGTTTCCATCCATTATTACGGCAACATGCTTAGGTAAATATCCTAAGTCGACGTTTTTTATGTACTGATTATTGACATTTACATTCATAATTACCAAAAACGTATGTTAAAGTTAATCCAGAAAAAACAATCCAATCTTGACTCAATCCACTGCCAAATCTTTTTTCTGAATATATTTCTGTGTTTTCAAAAGTTGGATAACTACCATCTAGATTTTCCGTAAAAGTATGTCGTGCAGTAACCTCAAGACCTAAAACTAAGGTTTGGAGTAGTTTCGCTTTAATTCCAACAGTAATGGGTATTGCAAAATCAGAACTTTTCCCATATGATTGAGAAATGGTTTGACCCAAGGGATAATGAATTCCATCATATCTGAAATAGCTTAATCCTGTGCTTATATAAGGAGAAAATTGAAATTTATCATCTTGAACATCAAATTCTGTAAAGTTAAAGTCAATTGCAAGGGTAATTTCTTGAACAGTATTTTCAAATGATTTTCCCCTTAATTTTCTGTATTCTGGGGAATTGTCCATTAGATCACTAGACTTTATATCAGAACTTGAAATTTGTGTTCTAACTGAGAATCTATCTGAAAAATTATTTCTGTATAAAATCCCATAACTGTATGTACCATATGAAATGGGGTCAATGTATGTAGTTGGACCGACATCACCAATATAGTTGGACCCACCAACTAATACACCTATTTCATTTCTTTGAGAATTTAATTGGAATGAAATTAAAAATATGAAAAGGACAAAATATTTTGTAATAACTTTCAAAATCAATTTCTTTTATCTTTCCCCCAAAATAATTTTTCTCTCAAGGTCTCATAGTATGAGTTTCCCTCCATGTTTACCAGCTTAAATTTGATTGGGGATTTTTCAATTATGATGGACATACCTTGTTTTAAACTTATGATTTTTGTGTCAATTGACAGTAAATGAAAATCCTCTCTACCTGAAACATTAATTTCAATTTTTGTATTATCTGAAATTACAATGGGTCTAGCATTCAAGTTATGGGGTGAAATCGGAGTTAGAATTAGCGAATTGCTATTTGGTGATACTATTGGACCACCACAACTTAATGAGTATCCGGTTGAACCAGTAGGTGTTGATATTATTAAACCATCAGACCAGTAAGAATTTAAAAATTCACCATCAAGTTTTGTTTTAATGTTAATTAATGATGTTGTATTTTTTCTAACAATACTTATTTCATTCAAACCAACACAAAAAACTTTGTCAAGAACTTTTGAATTTAAAACTTTTACTTGTATAGTTGATCTTTCTTCAATTTCATAATTCGAATTTAGAATGTCATTATAAAATTTACTTATATTTTGATTATTCATAGTTGAGAGAAAACCAAGTCTCCCCGTGTTAATACCTAAAACAGGAATCCCCTTGTCCCTAATTATATCAAGAGTTCTCAAGAATGTTCCATCACCCCCAATACTAATCATTAAATCAACCTCAGAATCTAAATCTCTATGATTATTAAATTCACTGTGATCATTGAGATTTAGTGATTTGTAAAGTTCAGAGTAAATTTGATAAGTTATATTTTTATCTATTGAAAGATCAAAAATTTTATTAATTACTTTTCTAACATCATGACCTACTTCGATAGAAAATACAGCTATTTTCATAAAATATTATTATTGCAAATTAGCTAAAAAATGTAGATCGATGAGGGTTATCTTTGTATTTTTGGATTGGAAAAATGATAAACTTAAGTGTAAATATTAATAAGATAGCAACATTAAGAAACGCAAGAGGTGGAAACAACCCCGATCTTATCAAAATGGCTGAAGATATACAGTCTTTCGGTGCTCAAGGAATTACCGTACATCCAAGACCCGATGAGAGACACATCAAATATAATGATGTTAGAAATTTAAAATCTGTAGTTAAAAAGGAATTTAATATTGAGGGCAATCCAACACCTAAATTTTTAAAATTAATCAACGAAGTGAGGCCAGACCAAGTTACACTAGTTCCAGATGGACCTGAATCAATAACCTCAAATTCTGGTTGGGATACAAAATCTAATTTGGATTATCTTACAAAAATCATTAAACAACTTGATGACATCGGGGTTAGAACATCAATATTTGTGGATCCAGATACAGAGATGGTTAAATATGCGTCAGAAACAGGTTGCAAAAGAATTGAGCTTTATACTGAACCATATGCCATAAACTTTTCTAATGGTAATAAGTCATTAATTGAGCAATATGTTAAATGCTCTAATCTCGCAAACAAACTTAATATGGGTATTAATGCTGGTCACGATTTGAACTTAAATAATATTGGATATTTTGCTTCTGAAATGCCCTATTTGGATGAAGTTTCAATCGGACATGCATTAATTTGTGAATCATTATACTTAGGCATACAAAATGTAGTGAATATTTATATTGATAAACTAAACAGATGATTTTAAATCACAAAGTTTTTGGTTCTTCCAACAATAAAATAATCATCCTCCATGGTCTGTTAGGTTCATTGGATAATTGGGTGACTGTGGCAAAAAACCTTGCTTCTCATGGATTTGAAATCATTCTTATTGATCAAAGAAATCATGGCAAAAGTTTTCATGCAGACCCTTTTGATTATGAAACTATGACTGAGGATTTAAAAAAGTTCTTAGATGAAAAAAAAATTCAAAAAGTATCATTAATTGGTCACTCAATGGGAGGAA
>CACKBA010000010.1 GCA_902598295.1 uncultured Bacteroidota bacterium | reverse complement strand
AAAATGATAAATGATGTATACAAACTTCAGATGTAATTTTTTTATTTTTTAAATCGCTATGGTTTTCGAAAAGTTTAACTTCCTCTTTTGTAGATAAATGAAAAACATGTAATCTTCCATTTGTTTTTTTTGCAAGGGAAATTATTTTTTCTGTAGATTTTAAACATGCAATACTAGATCTGATATTGGGATGCATTTCAGGCCTTAAATTTTTTTCACCATATTTTTTTTTAAAATTTTCAAGATTTTGATTTATAATTTTATCATCCTCACTGTGCACTACAATAGGAACTTTTGAAATTTTAAATAACTTTTCGATAACATCGTAATCATCAACTAACATGTTTCCGGTTGATGAACCAAGAAAAAGTTTGATTCCAGGAACTTCGTATTGGAACAACTTTTCAACTTCAGAAATATTTTGATTCGTTCCTCCAAACATGAATGAATAATTTGCTAATGAGGATTTTGATGCAATATTAAATTTACTATTTAAACTTTCAATGGTTGTTGTGCTTGGGTTAGTATTAGGCATTTCAAAATATGACGTAACGCCACCAGCAACTGCAGCTCTAGATTCCGAAAATATTGTTGCTTTATTTGGGTATCCAGGTTCTCTAAAATGGACTTGATCGTCAATAATTCCAGGGAGGATTAAAGATCCTTGACAGTCTACTACTCTATCTACATCGTCGGAAGATATTGTTTTTTCAATTTTTTCTATGAATTCTCCATTAACCAAAATATCACTTTCGAAAATTACATTTTCATTTATTATGTATCCATTTTTTATTAATGTTTTCATTTTAAAATTTAAATACTTTTTTAATTTTTAATAATATTAATCCAAAAATAGCTTCCCAAACAATTGATAAACTCATTTTTGATTTCCCTTTTTTTCTGTCAGTAAAAATAATGGGGATTTCAATTAATTTAAATCCATTTGAGTGAGCTTTAAACTTCATTTCAATTTGGAATGCATAACCATTAAATCTTATATTTTCCTTTAAAATAGATTTTAAAACATTTACTTTATAACCTACAAATCCTGATGTTAAATCTTTGATTGGAACACCAGTAATTAGTCTTGCATAGATTGAAGCAAAGTACGAAAGTAAAACTCTTTGAATTGGCCAATTAACAACATTTACACCTGAAATATATCTCGAACCAATAACAACATCATAACCATCATTATCCAAAAAAACATTCATCCTTTGTAAATCCTCAGGATCATGGGAATAATCTGCATCCATTTCAAAAATTCTTTCATAACCATTATCAATTGCCCATTTGAAACCCTCCACATATGCAGTTCCAAGACCAGATTTCTTCTTTCTCTTGATTAAAAAGATTTTTTTTGGGTTTTTTATAATTTCTTCCTCGACAAGTTCATAAGTTTTATCTGGTGAATTATCATCGACTACTAATACATGAAATGATGCCCTTTTAACTATAACGTCATTAATGATATCAACAATATTTTCAGCCTCGTTATAAGATGGTATAATTATTAGAGATTTACCCTGATACATTAATCAAAATTATAATTTAATTTTAATTCATTTTAAAATCCAAAGTTATTTCTGCATAATAAATAAAATGAATTTGTAAATTTGCAAACCCAATTTATTATCTGATTATATGAAAGTTAAGTCAATTTTGATTTCTCAACCTAAGCCAGAGTTAAAAAACTCACCTTATAACCTAATTGCAAAAAAGTGGAAAGTTAAAATTGATTTCAGACCATTTATTCACGTTGAGGGTAAGACAAGCAGAGAAGTAAGGCAACAAAAAATTGATTTATCCAAATACTCAGCAATAATTCTAACTAGTAGAAACTCTGTCGATCATTTTTTTAGAATAGCGGAGGAAATGCGCTTCCCAATTCCTAATGCATTAAAATATTTTTGTCTTTCAGAAGCTGTGGCTTTTTACTTACAGAAATATGTTGTTTACAGAAAAAGAAAAATCTATGTAGGTGGAAGAACATTTGATGAACTCACAGAAGTTATAAAAAAACATCCTGATGAAAGTTATATTTTACCTGGACCAAATGTATTATCGCCAACGATTGAAGAAAAACTTGATAAACTTGAAATTAAATGGAAAAAAGGTATTTTTTATAAAACAGTAATTAGTGACCTTTCTGACTTAAAAAATGTTTTTTATGACATTTTAGTTTTTTTTAGTCCATCTGGTATTGAATCTTTATTCAAAAATTTTCCTGATTTCAAACAAAATAATACCATGATTGCCGCTTTTGGTAAAAATACTGTTAAAGCTGCCGAAGAAAAGGGTTTGAAAATAAATATTGAAGCACCTCGAAAAAGAGTTTCATCAATGTCTAGAGCTTTAGAAATATTTATTGAAGATTCGAGAAAAAAAAACTAGCTTTTAAACATACTATTCATACTAGATAAAAACTCTCTGAATTCTTCTTGATTAGTAACGCTCAAATATTTATCACCTAGAAATAAGTTGAGATATACTTCAATCTGTGTTGGACCCTGATAACCCCTTATTGGAGCAATGGGCTTGGATTCTTTGTCAAAGAACACAATTGTTGGGTATGAATAAATTCCTAGATATCTAGAAAAATCGTGAGAAGAATTCCGTATTCTTCCGCTTTTGTAATTGGGATTACCGTAAACTTTACCATTGTAAGAAACCTTCTCAGTTCCTTCAGCATTAAATTTGACTGCATAGAAATTATCATTTAAGAATTTGGCTATCAGAGGGTTCTCAAACGTATTTTTATCCATCATTTTACAAGGTCCACACCATTCAGTGTATACATCCATCATGATATTTTTAGGATTAGTTTTTTGTAATTCCACTGCTTGTTCGAATGAAACCCAATTTACTTTTTGTGAATAAGTAAATTGAATCGAGAATATTAAAATATAGAGAGTTAACTTATTTAATACCATGCATCATTCTTTTTATCTTACCATTCAATAAAAACATTATCAATCCGGCGCTAATAGGCACTAAAGCAAAAATGGCAAAAAATCCATTCAACCCAATTTCACTGGAAATAGCATCAATATAACTTCCTGTTATTCCAGCTAAAGCATTTGCAACTGCGCTAGACAATAACCAGATACCAAACATTAGGCCAATTAATCTTTCGGGGGCAAGTTTACTGACGTAAGATAAACCAACTGGGGATAAGCAGAGTTCTCCAAGAGTGTGAAAAAGATAAGCGTAGACTAACCACATCACACTAACACTTGCTGTCTGGGCACCCGCTGGTATTCCCAAGGAACCATAGGCAACAAATAAATATCCAACACCCAATAAAATTAGACCTATACCAAATTTTATTGGACCAGATGGATTGTATTTTGATGCCCATATTTTTGAAAATACTGGAGCTAACAAAATTATAAATAATGAATTAAGAACTGAGAACCATGAAGCAGGAATTTCAGATGTTTCTTGTCCAATCTCAGCATTTAACATATAAATTACAATACCCCAAATTATAACAAAACTTAAACCAAGGAAAAAATTTGAAATAAAATAACTCTGAAAAATATTCTGAAAAAGTTTAATAAGCACGTAAGTAATAACAACCATTGGAACAATTGTTATTACAGTATTTATCGTGTTAAAGATAACCGCTGAATTACCTGACAATTCTCTATCTGTGTAATCATTAGCAAAAATAGTCATAGACCCACCAGCCTGTTCAAAAGCCCACCAGAAAAAAATAGTTGCAATTGAAAATATAACGATCACAAAAATTCTATCTCTTTCAATTTTTTTATGATTTAAATCAGTTGCTTCTTTGACAATATTTTCGCTAGATTTTGATTTATTTCTTTTATTTATTGGTTTTACACCAATAGATCCAAAAATACCTTGAGCAAAATAAAACTGGAGCATTCCAAAAAACATAAAAATTCCAGCCAGTCCAAAACCATAATGCCATCCAACTTTCTCTCCTAAGTAACCACATAAAAGTATACCCAGAAATGCACCTGCATTGATTCCCATATAGAAAATTGTGTATGCGCCATCTTTTCTTGGATCATCATCTTTATATAATTGACCAACGATTGAGGAGATATTTGGTTTAAATAATCCATTACCGATGACTAAAAGACCTAAACCAAGATAAAAGAAATTTTGTTCAATTCCCTCAAGGGCTAGGGAACCATGCCCTAATGCCATTATTAGAGCACCTAGCACTACAGCATTTCTGTAACCCAAAAGTTTGTCTGCCAAAATCCCCCCTAATAATGGGGTCAAATAAACTAATGAGGTGTAAAGTGCAAAAAGTTCTAAAGCATCTTGTCGTTCCCATCCCCAACCTTCATTCATTATTGATGATGTTAGAAAAAGCACTAAGATGGCACGCATTCCATAATAACTAAATCTTTCCCACATCTCAGTAAAAAACAGAACGAACAGTCCTGATGGGTGATCAAATATTGTTTTCTGATTTAAGTCAGATCCGTTAAAAATTCTTTCCATAATCTTGTAAAATTATACAATTTATAATACTCCAACTATTTTTTTTCCATGATAAAATCCCGCAGATAATTTCTGGTTTAATTTTTTGATATTTTTTAATGTAATTTTTCCTGCAACAATAAACTCAAAATCAGTTGGACAAATATCTATCATCTTTTGTAAAACTTCTACTCCATTTTCAGCTTTTCTAAAACCTCCTGAGGATAAAACACCATCGATATCGGAATTTTTAATTAGATTTTTTAAAGATTTTAATGGATCATTAGTTAGGTCAATAGCCTTATGGAAAATTACTTTTAAAGGTTTTGCCTTTTCAATCAATAAATTTGTTTTTTTTAGGTCGATTTCATTATCTTGATTCAAACAACCAATTGCAATACCATCAACTTTAATTTTTTTAAAAATTGATATATCTCTCAACATTATTGAGATCTCTTTCTCAGAATAATTGAAAGATTTGGAATGTGGCCTAATCATAATCCTTAGAGGAATATTAATATTTTTTATTAGATATTTAACATCTTCTGGGTCTGGTGTCAAACCTTCTTCGTTTAGGTTTGAACAATATTCAATACGGTTAGCTCCCAAATGAACAGCACGCATAGCATCCCTAATATTATCAACGCAAACTTCCTTAAATAACTCTTGCATTGTTTAAAAAAGTTTTTTTGAATTAAGATACAGGAGTATTGAAAAAACAATGGTACAAAAAAGGAATACAAATGCTTTGAAAATTAATCCATAAATAAAATAGCCAGTTGAAAACAGAGCTGAATAAATCATAAGACAACCCAGTATCATACACAATATTCCAGAGGGAACTATCCATTTCTCTTGATTGTTATCAATATTGTCTAATTTCTTAATAATGTTCCATCCAGGTCCCCCAGGTTTTGTTTTTTTGTAAAAATTCACGAGAGTTTCATTATCATCTGCAGGCGTAATAAATGTTACCGTAAGCCAAATAATTGTGGTGATGAAAACAATTAGTGGGAATTTCATGTCAAGTGGTAAACCATACTCATTAAAAATTAGGCTAAATATTTTTTCATTGGTTAATGCAATCGATATAATTCCTGAACAGATCATCGCAGCAATTTCACTCCAGGCATTTATTCTCCACCAAAACCACCTTAAAATAAAAATTAAACCTGTTCCTGCTCCAAACATTAATATAATGTCAAAAAGTTGATATGCATTTGTAAGTGATAATGCAATAATTGAACTTATAATCATCAAAATTACGACTGAAAATCTTCCGACTTTTACCAACTCTTTTTCGGAAGCTTTTTGATTTATTAATTGCTTATAAAAATCATTAACAACATAAGACGATCCCCAATTTAGATGAGTTGAAATTGTTGACATATATGCTGAGACTAGAGATGCTAAAACTAATCCAAGCAGTCCGGGTGGCAAAAAGGTAAGCATTGCAGGGTACGCTAAATCGTGACCCAGCTTATTTGTTTCAATATTTGGAAAAGCTTGACTGATGGATTCAATATCAGGAAATACAACTAGTGAAGCTAAAGCAACAATAATCCAGGGCCAAGGTCTCAAAGCATAATGCATGATGTTAAAAAAAAGTGTAGCACCTAATGCATGATTTTCATTTTTTGCAGCCAACATTCTTTGTGCAATGTAACCACCTCCACCGGGTTCGGCACCTGGATACCACGAACTCCACCACTGCACTGCAAGAGGAATAATTAATAATGTCCACAAAGTTTCTTTATTGGTCAAATCTGGAAATAATGAAATTTTGTTATTAATACTTTCGTTATTAATTATACTATCTATTCCGCCTACATCGGGTAAATTTACTATATAAATTGCTGCACCAATTGAACCAATCATCGCAGTAAAAAATAAAATGAAATCTGTATATACCACTCCTCTAAACCCACCTACTGCACTAAATATCAAAGTAACACCACCAGCATAAAAAATAGTTTCGATTGCAGATAAATCAAGCATAATTGCTCCTATTTTAATTGCAGCTAGAGTTACTCCAGACATTGCCAAAACATTAAAAATTATACCCAGATAGACCGATCTAAAACCTCTCAAAAACTTACCTGCTTTTCCACTGTATCTT
Organism: uncultured Bacteroidota bacterium; assembly: GCA_902598295.1. GTDB lineage: Bacteria > Bacteroidota > Bacteroidia > Flavobacteriales > Flavobacteriaceae > Eutrophosalina. The sequence continues at coordinate 44,561 of CACKBA010000010.1, read as the reverse complement.
AATTCATAAAATTCCATATCTGTTGAAACTTCAGACCTTCTCCAAAGTTTAGCATAAACGAATACTGTAAGAAGACCAGTTAGAAGAAAAACCCACCAAACCCAATTTCCTGACACACCATTGGTCCTAACTATATCTGTAACTAAATTGGGTGTATCAGTTGAGAAAGTTGTTGCTACCATAGAAATTCCCAATAACCACCAAGGCATAGTTCTGCCTGACAAAAAATATTGAGATGTATTTTTAGACGAAGTTTTCGATACCGCAAATCCAATTACGATTACTATTAACAAAAAAAATATAATTATAACGGAATCAATAAATGATAATTCTACCACTATTTAAAAATATAAAAACATTCAAAAAAAATCTTAAGAAATAATCTTTTCAAGAATTGCGATATCCTTTTTTGATGTTAAATCTGGAACATGTTCGGCAATTGGTAGTGCCTTCATATAAGAGTCGGACTTAGTTATCATATTCATAATCGCAGATGGTAGTTCTTTCTCGTTACGAAGTGGGTTTATTGGGCAATTTATGATAAAATCTGAGGAATGCTCTCCTGAAAATTTAAAAATATTCATACTCACCCTGATTTTACCATTTTCGTCTAAGTTTTTATCAACTTGCTCTTTAGTTGGTTTTTCAATAAAATTTAACAAATTCATTTCAGAATTCATTGTCATAATCGAAAATGAGGATACTCTTTCTGGTGGAAATTCTAATGAATCTCTATCGTAGGCTAAAACAGCATTTTCAAAATTGTTATTTCTGATAAGTTTTAATGCATTTACGGAATACAAATTATCACTGTTACAAATACAATACGACTCTTGTCTTAGATACGGGAATTGATTTAGGGCTTGTGCAACAGCATCTGCAGTTCCAAACGGTTTAACACGATCTGGTGGAATCTTTTGAATTGCAAATGAAATATTTAAATTATTTGACCCTTCATAGTTATTTATATTTTGTTCAAAATCCGAATAATCTTTTCCAACAACTAAAATCAAATTCTTGTATCCAGCCTTAATTATATTATCCAACAAGAAATAAATAAATGGTTTATCATCTTTTCCAAATGAAATCAAAGATTTACTTTTTTTATTTGCTTCATCAATTTTTGATTTATTTAATTCATCTGACTCAGATTTCTTCATTCTTGAAGACATCCCTGCAGCAAGTATCATTATAGTTTCTGTCATAATTTAAAAATCTAATCCTTTTATGTAAAAGTTTTTTAACGTTGGTGTTGTTCTAGCCTCTTTAAAAATTATTTCTATTTGACTAATAACATCCAAGTTTGTTTTGGAAATATCGTTTTTTTCATTCGAATCTAAATTTAAATCAAAAAGTTCAATCTCTTTATTTCCAGTTGCAATATTTCTTCTGATTGCTTTCCATTTATCTACTCTTACAGCTTGTTGACCCAGTCTTGAATTTGTTTCCCAATATAAATATTTATGTTTATTTTGTTTTTTTCCAAGTAAGGTTGGTAGAAAACTTAGGCCAGTTATGTGATTAGGTTTTTTGAGCTTGAATAAATCTAGTATAGTTGCATAAAAGTCCTGAGTAGATGATATATGATTGGTAAATGAACCTTCTTCAATTATACGTGGCCAAGTAACAAAAGAAGGAACCCTTATTCCCCCTTCGAAGAGCGATCCTTTGACCATATCACCAGCATCATTAAACATAGCACTGCTATTAAAAAAACCACTATCAACTTGGTCTAGAAAAGTTACACCATTATCACTAGTAAACATTATTATGGTGTTATCAAATTGATTGATATCTTTTAGTTTTTGAGTTAAACTACCTACAATTTCATCCAAATATGAAATCATTGCAGCATATGTTGCTTTAGGATAACGATTTGGATAGTACGCATAAGCAGGATAATATGGCTCTTCATCTCCAAATTTTTTTACATAATAATCAACCCATTTTTTTGGTGCCTGCAAAGGTAAGTGAGGAATTACTGAAGCATAGTAAAGGAAGAAATTATCATCTTTATTTTTTTCAATAAAATTCAATGCCTCCTCAAGCATCAAAGTTGGGGCATAGTCATTTTGATAATAATCTTCATAACTATCGGCATTTTGTGGATCAAGACCCTCTTTTAAGGGTTGTTTTTTATCTACTATATAATTATTTAAATATTCTCTTTTCTGATTTTTCCAAAGATGAGTTGGATAATAAGTATGAGCTTGTCTTTGACAGTTATATCCATAAAAAAAATCAAACCCCATTTTATTAGGTATACTATTGGTATTGGGAGCACCAAGTCCCCATTTACCAACCATCCCAGTTTTGTATCCCTGACTTTTAAAAATATGAGCAACAGTTCTAGTGGTATCTGGCAAAGGTCTTTGCCCCTCAAGACTCGGGTCATCAAGCATTGCTTTAAAACTCCAAACATCTCCCCTTTCAGCCCATTCACTATTGTTTCTTATGTGATTTTTTCCAGTGTGAATTCCTGTAACAAAAACTGCACGAGTAGGAGCACAAACGGCAGCTCCAGAATAATGATTTGAAAAAATCATTCCTTTACTAGCCAAATAATCAATGTTTGGTGTCTCAATTAATCTTTGACCATTAAAACCAACATCACCATAACCTAAATCATCGGCAAGTATGTAGATTACATTGGGTAACTCTTTATTTGGATTCGAACAACAAACTAGGAATAATGAAAAAGAAATTAAAAGAAATGGATTGAGTTGCTTCATTAATTGCCTCTAAAATATAATAAGTAAGTTTATAAATTAAAAATCTTACAATAGTTATCTTTACGATTATAATGAAAAGTGGTTTCTCAAAGTTAACTAAAAAGGAAAAAATTAATTGGGTAGTAGACAAGTTATTCGTTGATGATGTTGAATCTAAAAAACTGCTTGAACAATATCACTTAAGCAACTCAGACCTTCAAAAAATTCATGATGATTTTTCAGAAAATACTTTATCAAATTTTCTATTACCGCTAGGTGTTGCACCAAATTTTTTAATTGATGGAAAGGATTTCATATTGCCAATGGTGGTTGAAGAAAGTTCTGTTGTTGCTGCTGCATGTAATTCAGCAAAATTTTGGTATAAACGAGGTGGATTTAAAACACGGATAATTGGAACAAAAAAAACAGGGCAAGTTCATTTTTTATTTGATGGAAATAAAAAAGAGTTTTTTAAATTTTTCGATAAGATTAAGGAAAAATTGATGTTTAGTTGCGATGATATAACTGCCAATATGAAAAAAAGAGGAGGTGGAATAATATCATTGAGTGTTCTTGATAAAACTAAAGAAATTGAAAATTATTATAAATTAAATGCTGAATTTGAAACTGCTGATTCGATGGGTGCAAATTTTATAAATTCTTGTTTAGAACAGTTTTCCAAAACATTGGAAATCGAATTTAACTCTGAACCAAGATTTAATGATAATAATTTAGAAATTATCATGTCTATTTTGTCCAATTACACTCCAAATTGTAAAGTTATTGCGGAAGTTGAGTGCGAAATAAATGATTTAAGTGATAAAGATATCGCAGATTCCAACTTGTTTGCTAAAAAATTTAAGACCGCCATTAAAATTGCTGAGAAAGATACATCAAGAGCGGTGACTCACAATAAGGGTATTATGAATGGAGTAGATTCAGTTGTAATAGCTACTGGTAATGATTTTAGAGCGGTTGAGGCTTGCGCACATTCATACGCATCAAAAGATGGACAGTATAAAAGTTTGACTCATGTTGAAATAAATAAAAATAAATTCAAATACTGGATTGAACTTCCAATATCAATAGGCACAGTTGGAGGATTAACAAAATTACATCCCCTTGTTAATTGGTCTCTCAAACTATTAGGTAATCCGAATGCTAAAGACCTGATGAAAATAATTGCAGTTTCAGGTTTGGCTCAAAACTTTGCTGCCATAAAATCTCTCATCACCACAGGAATTCAAAAAGGTCACATGAAAATGCATTTATCAAATATTTTAAATATGCTCGATACTGATGATGATGAAAGATTAAAACTTATTAAATTTTTCGATGATAAGGTCGTAAGCCATAGTCTAGTAAAAAATAAATTGAAAGAAATTAGAAATGGTTGAAGTATTCAAAAGCCACGGTAAGTTGATGATTACAGGTGAATACTTTGTTCTGCATGGGGCAAAATCATTACTGTTGCCAACTAAATTTTTTCAGGACATGACTGTATCAAGATTGAATGAGGAAGCTTTAGTTTTGTGGGAAAGTTACGATCAAAATAACAACAAATGGTTCTCTGCAGAGTTTAATCTGCCTAATCTTGCAATTAGAGGCAATGAAACTAAAGAAAAAATTTTTTTAAAAAAAATTTTAGATTTTGTAGCAAAAAAAAAACCAAAACTATTTGAAAATAATTCTGGAATAAATATTAAAACCAGGATGGATTTTAACCGAAACTGGGGACTTGGTTCCTCTGCAATACTAATAAATAATTTATCAAATTATTTTGGGTTAGATTCATTTGAAGTTTCAGAATATGTTACAAATAGCAGTGGTGCTGATATTGCATCAACAAAAATATCAAAACCAATAATTTTTTCTGTTAATGATAAAAAACCATGCTACAAAGAAGTGAATTTTAATCCGCCTTTCTCAAAAAATTTACTCTTTGTTTTTCTTAATAAAAAACAAAGTAGCGCAGAAGAGGTTGAAAAATTTAAAAAAATAAGAATTGAAGATGATGAAATTCGTTCAATTAGTAAGATTACAAATCAGATTTTAAAGTGTAAAAAAATTGACGATTTTAACTATTTAATTGAAAAACACGAATCAATTATTTCTAATAAAATAAAGAAGGAGACAGTAAAGAATTTACTTTTCAAAGATTTTAATGGATCTGTAAAAAGTTTGGGTGCTTGGGGAGGCGATTTTGTGCTTGCTTGTGGACAAAATAACCTTAAAAATTATTTTAAAAAAAAGGGGTTTGATATTTCGTATAGTTTTAATGAGATGATAAAATAATACTTAAAAAAAAGTTTGGCACGATTCATGTAATTTAAATAATACAGAAAGTAATAATATTTTTTGGTTAGTTGTTGTTTTAAAATGCTCGCACAATCTCAAATGTGCGAGCATTTTTCTTTTTAGTCACTCACAACAGTTCTAAAACCAGTATGCAACGAACTTGAATCAGGGGTAGTTTTCATCCTTGCAGAATTTCTGTATCCACTGCAATAAGAATCATTACATAAGAAACTCCCCCCCCTTATAACTTTTTTTTCACTAAATGGCTCCATAGGATCATAACTAGATTCAGGTCCTTTTGGATCTTTTATATTTTTATCAGCAATCATTGAGTAATAATTTGAATGATACCAATCTGAGCACCATTCCCAAACATTACCTGCAAGATCATAAATACCATAATCGTTTGGGGAAAACGAACCTACGGGAGCAGAATAATAGAATTTATCTTTAGTAGTATTTAAAGAAGGAAAATTTCCATTCCAACTATTGGCCTTAAATTGATTTTCTTCAATCCCCTCATTACCCCAACTATATTTTGTATTTTTTTTTCCTGATCTAATTGCATATTCAAACTCAGCTTCGGTGGGCAATCTTTTTCCTGACCAATTACAATATGCAACTGCATCTTCCCAACTTACATGAACAACCGGATAATCATCTTTATTTAAAATATCACTTCCTGGACCAAAAGGTTGTTTCCAATTGGCATTTCTTACTAGGGACCACCAATTACTATAATTTTGTAAATTATCAGTTTTAATCTCTTTAAAGACAAGTGATGCAGGTTCCAATAAACTATCGTGAGGTTTTGGTGTGCCTGGAGGAACAAATTCTTTAATTTCATCCCAGTTTATCATCCTTTCAGCAGTAGTAACATATCCTGTTTCATCAACAAATTTTTTAAATTGTTTATTAGTTACTTCACTTATATCCATCCAAAAAGAACTCACTTCAACAACGTGAGAGGGGAATTCATCCTCTCTGGATTCATCATCGCCACCTCCCATTAAAAAAGTACCACCTTTAATAAAAACCATTCCATCTTTAGAAACTTGATTTGTCTTTAATTCTTTCTTGCAAGAAATAAAAAATACTAATGTTAGAAATAAACAAGATATAATTTTGAAATTCATTGATTAAATTTAACAAAACATTATCTAAATTATTTTCTAAAAGTTTAGATTTTAATTTAAGTATTATTATTTTGACAAGTAATTAAGTTGAAAGATAAAAACAAACTGTACTGGAAAAAGAACCTAAACTATTTAATAGTTCTGCTATCAATTTGGTTTATTGTTTCATTTGGATTTGGAATATTACTTGTCAATCAGCTAAACTTAATTGAATTTTTTGGTTTTAAATTAGGTTTTTGGTTTGCTCAACAAGGTTCAATTTACACTTTTGTAATACTCATTTTTATTTATATCTATTTGATGAATAAGCTTGATAAAGAGTTTAAATCTTAACGTCTTATATGACACTTCAGCTATCAATATGGATAATTATTGGGCTTACTTTCGCTTTATATATTGGAATTGCGATATGGTCGAAAACTAACTCGACAAGTGAGTTCTACATTGCGGGAAAAGGAGTGAATCCAATCGCTAACGGTATGGCAACAGCCGCTGATTGGATGAGTGCAGCATCATTCATTTCAATGGCAGGAATCATCTCATTTGTTGGCTACGATGGTTCAGTTTATTTGATGGGTTGGACAGGTGGTTACGTTTTACTTGCTCTATTGCTAGCACCTTATTTAAGAAAATTTGGAAAATTTACAGTACCTGATTTTATTGGTGATCGCTATTATTCAAATGCTGCAAGAACTGTTGCAATTTTTTGTGCTCTTGTTGTCTCATTCACTTATGTAGCTGGTCAAATGAGAGGGGTTGGTATTGTCTTTTCAAGATATCTAGAGGTTGATATAAACAATGGAGTTTTTATCGGAATGGGTATTGTTTTGTTTTATGCAATTTTGGGTGGTATGAAAGGAATAACCTATACACAAGTTGCTCAATATTGTGTGTTAATTTTTGCATTCATGGTGCCCGCAATTTTTATATCAATACAAATGACTGGAAATCCAATTCCTCAACTTGGTTTTGGATCTGAAACGCAAGATGGAGTTTATCTCCTCGATAAGTTAAATGGATTACATAAAGAATTAGGTTTTAGTGAATATACATCGGGTGAAAAGTCAAAAATTGATGTATTTTTTATAACTGCTGCGTTAATGATTGGGACTGCTGGTTTACCTCATGTAATAGTTAGATTTTTTACTGTAAAAAAAGTTAGTGATGCAAGAAAATCTGCTGGATGGGCTCTTTTATTTATTGCTATACTTTATACAACAGCTCCTGCAATTGCAGTTTTTGCCAGAACAAATTTAATTGAAACTGTTTCAGATAAAAATTATTCTGATATGCCATCTTGGTTTAAAAAGTGGGAAGAAACGGAACTTTTAAAGTTTAATGACAAAAATGAAGATGGTACTATTCAATATTTAGGAGATGAGAAGTTAAATGAGTTAACCATTGATAAAGATATTATGGTAATGGCAAATCCAGAAATTGCTCAGTTACCAAATTGGGTGATTGCATTACTTGCAGCAGGTGCTTTAGCAGCAGCTCTTTCTACAGCAGCTGGGCTACTATTGGTTATTTCATCATCAATTTCCCACGACTTGATAAAAAAAATTATAAGCCCAAAACTAGTTAGAAGAAAAATTTTAAAAGAGGATATTTCAGAAAAAGGAGAATTAATTGCAGCTAGAATATCGGCTTTTTTTGCAGTTCTTCTAGCGGGTTACTTTGGCATAAATCCGCCTGATTTTGTTGCTGCTACAGTTGCGCTTGCATTTGGTTTAGCGGCAGCTTCTTTTTTTCCGGCAATTGTATTGGGAATTTTTTACAAAAGAATGAATAAAGAAGGAGCAATAAGTGGAATGATAGTTGGAATTTCCTCAATGCTATATTACATGTTAAAATTTAAGTTTGGATGGTTTGGAGGTGGTAATCAAGAAGATTGGTTTATAGGCGTTTCACCTGAGGGTTTTGGTACAATAGCGATGATCTTAAACTTTTTTGTCTCAATTTTAATATCCAGTTTAACAAAAGAACCACCAAATCAAATTAAAAAACTTGTTGAAAATTTAAGAACACCCGATGAATAAATTGATTTTAATTATCAGATTTTCGATTGTTTTTTTGGCTATCAATATTAATTCTCAAGAAACTTTTGTAGAATATTCTCAGAAAATACCCGGCACTAGTGTAACTATAGAAATGGTAGCAATCCCTGGTGGAGAATTTAAAATGGGGAGTCCTATTAATGAAAAAAATAGGTTAGCTGATGAAGGACCCCAAAGAAAAGTTGTTGTTGATTCTTTTTGGATGGCCAAACATGAGACAACCTGGAATTTGTTTCAACTCTACATGGATCGAGAAATTGATAAAAATCAAATTAGAAATGTGAATAATGAGGTTGATGTTGATGTGGATGGAGTAAGTTCAGCCACTACGCCATATGTTGAAATGAGTTTTGGGATGGGTACAGATGGTTATCCTGCAATTTCAATGACACAACTTTCTGCATCAAAATTCTGTGAATGGTTATCCGCAATGACAGGTAACTATTACCGACTTCCAACAGAAGCCGAATGGGAATATGCCTGCAGAGCAGGTTCTGTTGGTCCATATCATTTTGATGAAAAATCAGAGAGTCTGGATGAATATGCTTGGTATAGTAAAAATAGTGGTGGTAAATATCAAAAAGTTGGAACAAAAAAGCCAAATAATTTTGGGTTATATGATATGCACGGAAATGTATCTGAATGGACACTGGATCAGTATAATTCAAAAGCATACTTAAATCAATCCGATACTATTTTATACAACCCTTACAATTATGCAATGAAACTATATCCGAGAGTAGTTAAAGGAGGTTCATTTATGAATCCGGATTACAGACTCAGAAGTGCTTCAAGGTTTTCATCGAATAAAGAGTGGAAAAAACAAGATCCACAAATCCCAAGAAGTAGGTGGTGGCATACAGATGCTCAATTCTTAGGTTTTAGAATCGTAAGACCATTGGAAACACCAAATGAAGAAGATAAAATTAAGTATTGGATTAATTAAAATTCACTAAATTAAGGGGATGTTTCGCAGAAGATCCTTTTTAAAAAGTTCATCGTTAATTGCCGGAGGTTTTGTACTCCCAAAACTAACTTTTAAATCAAAAAAACCTAATCAAAAGAAACTCAAGATCGCTGTTGTTGGTTGTGGAGGTAGAGGAACTGGAGCTGCTGTTCAAGCTTTAAAAGCCGATAATAATGTCGAACTTGTTGCTCTGGCGGATGCTTTTAGAGATCGCTTGGATATAAGCCTAAATGCAATAAAAGATGAGTTCGGCAGTGAAATGGAAATCAATATCAAAGAAAAAAATAAGTTTGTTGGTTTCAATGCGTATAAAAAAGCAATTGATAAATCTGATGTAGTTATCTTGGCAAGTCCACCTGGATTTAGACCTGCTCATTTTGAGTATGCAATAAATAAAAACAAACATGTATTTATGGAAAAGCCTGTTGCAACAGATGCTAATGGTGTTCGGCAAGTTTTAAATTCTGCTAGAATAGCAAAAGAAAAAAATTTGAATGTTGTGGTTGGTTTGCAAAGGCGTTATCAAAAAAGTTATTTAAGTGCAAAAAAACAAATTGATCGCGGTATTATTGGAAAGATAATTTCTGCTCATGTTAGGTGGAATAGTGCAGGAGTCTGGGTTAAAGAAAGAGAAATAAATCAAACTGAAATGGAGTATCAGATGAGAAACTGGTATTATTTTAATTGGCTTTGCGGTGATCACATATGTGAACAACACATTCATAATTTAGATGTGGCAAATTGGTTTTTAAATGAATACCCTCAAACGGCACAAGGAATGGGTGGACGAGAAATTAGAACAGATAAGAAGTTTGGGGAAATATTCGATCATCATTATGTTGAATTCAAATACAAAAGTGGTGCAATAGTTTCTAGTCAATGTAGGCATCAGCCAAATACACACAGACAAGTTAATGAAACAATTATTGGAACAAAAGGAGTTTTAGAAATAAGTGGAAATGGGAACGCCATAATAAAAAGCCACAATGGTGATACATTGTTTGAGTACAATCAAAGGGGTGATGAAAGTCCCTACCAAATTGAACATAATGAATTGTTCAAAACTATAAGAAATGGAAATTATATTAATGATGGAGAAAACGGAGCAAAAGCGACATTAACATCCATCATGGGAAGAATGGCTACGTATACAGGAAAAGTTATTCATTGGGACGATGCAATGAATGCAGATGACAACATGATTCCTAAGGATTTAAGTTGGAATTCAAATCCGCCTACACTTCCCGATTCTAATGGAATCTATAAAATACCCAAACCGGGTTCTTACTAATCAATTATTTTGAGATATTTCTTTAAATTAATACTCATAGTTCTTTTTACATATTCATGTGAAACAATTGATGAGATTGAGAATAATCAAATTGAAATTTCATATCCAGTAGATTATTTATTTAATCACGACGGAATTAATAGGAATTACACGCTTTATAAACCCAACAATCTTCGAAAAGGTGCACCACTCATTTTTGTATTACATGGATATGGAAGTAATTCTAAAAATATCATGAGATACTCTCAAATGAATGATATTGCTAACAGAAATGGGTTTGCAGTTTGTTATCCTCAAGGTTCTGTAAATTATTACACCAATAGTACACACTGGAATGCAAACCTTAAACAAATGAGTAATGTAAATGATGCTGACTTCTTATCAAAACTTGCAACTTTTTTGCAGGGTGAACATGATTTGAGTAAAGAAAATACATTTGTAGGTGGAATGTCTAATGGAGGATTTATGAGTTATACACTAGCCTGTAACAAATCAAATATTTTTAATGGAATTGCGAGTGTCACAGGCACAATGAGTGGTTATGATTGGGGAAATTGTAACCCAGATAAACCCATACCTATATTGCAGATTTCAGGAACCGTTGATTATGTCGTCCCCATGGATGGATCAATGTCAACCGCTGGAGGTTGGGGTGGTGCACCTGAAATAAATAAAATAATTGAATATTGGTCAGATTTAAATTCATGTGATAAAAAAGAGATTGTACAAATTGCAAATGTTAATCAAAATGATAATTCATATGTTATATTAGAAAAAAACTATAATGAGAACCAATCGAATGAAGTATGGCTATATACTATTCATGGTGGTGGACATACTTGGCCAGGTGCATGGGGAAATATGGACATAAGTGCCAGTGAAGAAATTTGGTCTTTTTTTAAAAAACATCTTAAATAAATGGGAAATTTAAATAGGAGAAAATTTATAAAAACATCATCACTAGGGGCAATAGCAGCTTCTACATTAAGTATTAATTGTCAAAACAACCTTAATCAATCTAATAAGGGTAAATATCTAGGAGGATTTAAAGTTAATCCTATTTCAAATATCAGAGCTGCATTTATTGGTCTTAATAGAGGAGGAACTCATTTAAGAAATTTTGCTTCTCTAAAAAATACGGAAGTTGTTGGTCTTTGTGATATATATGAATCGACTTTAAAAAGAGAACTAGAAAGGTTATATCAAATTACAGATAACTTAAAAAATCTTAAAAACTATTGGGGATCGAAAAAAGAGTGGATGAAAATGATTGATGAGGTTAAACCTGATATTGTTTTCATTTCTACTGATTGGGAAAGTCACACACCAATGATTAAAGAATGTATTAAAAAGGGTTGTCACGTATTTTGCGAGGTTCCTTTCTCATTAGAACTAAATGAACTGTGGGAAATAATTAATATTTCTGAAAAATATCAGAAACACTGTATGATGCTTGAAAATGTAAATTATGGTCGCGATGAATTGATGTTTTTAAATATGTGCAGAAAAGGAGTTATTGGAGAATTATTACATGGAGAGGCTGCCTACATTCATGACCTCCGCTGGCAAATGGATCACGACAAAACCAGGATGGGATCGTGGAGAACAGATTTTTACAGAGAAAAAAATGGCAATATATATCCAACACATGGTCTAGGTCCTGTCGCACAATACATGAATCTATGTAGATCAGAAGATAATTTTCATAAAATTGTTTCATACTCTAGTCCTGCTTTAGGCAGAAACCAATATTCAAAAGAAAATTTGAATGATAGTAACCCTTGGAAATATATTTCTTTTGAAAATGGAGATATCAATAACTCTATAATCAAGACAAAACTTGGAAGAACAATATTGGTGCAGTGGGATGAAACAAGTCCTAGACCATATACCAGATTAAACTTAATTCAAGGGACTAGAGGAATCCTTGCAGGTTTCCCAACTCGAGTTGCACTTGAGAATGGTTTTGAGGATATCACCAAAGACCATCACAGTTGGATTCAAAATGATGATTTAATAAGATTATATGAGAAATACGATCACCCACTCTATAAAAAATTAAATGAAAGAACAGCAAAAAGTGGGCATGGAGGCATGGACGGAATCATGATGTATCGCATTGTGGAATGTTTACAAAAAGGATTACCTCTCGATCAAAATGTTTATGAGGGATGTTTTTGGTCTGCAGTAGCTCCACTATCAAAACAATCAATTTTGGATGATGGAAAACCACAAGAATTTCCTGATTTTACGAGGGGAAGTTGGAAAGAAACAGAGGAATTGGGAATTGTTATATAATAAAAAAGCTCTCCAGTAGGAAAGCTCTTCATTGGTCTCTACAAATTCTCAATATGAGAATTCACAACAGAACAAATTTACAATTAATTTTTTAAAGGTTGGTTGTTTAGGTATATTTACCATCGATTTATAGAGTATGATAACTATAAAAAGTTTAGACAAAACCCATTCATCTGATGTTGTCAAAATACTAATTGATTCTTTTAGCAACAACTATGACAGAGAAATCAATGATTCGATTTTCTCAAGTGATGAAGTTGAGGGGATAGTTGCGTTAGAAAACGAAATTGTAGTAGGTTATGCATCTATTCACTACCTAAAAAAAATTACAAGAAAGAGTGGAGTAATAGAAGATGTAGTTGTGAAAGAAAATCAAAGGGGAAAGGGTATTGGTAAACTTTTAGTAAAAAATCTGATAGAAAAAGCTAAACAAAATAATTGTGATAAAATTATTTTGAGCTCAAGTGAAAAAAATCTTAAATTTTATGAAAAATTAGGGTTCAAAAAAAATGAATTTGAAATGATCATGAGGATTTAATTATGTGTGGTATAGTTGGATATATTGGAGAAAAATCGACCAAAAATTTTATAATTAATGGTTTAAAAAAACTTGAATACAGAGGATATGACTCAGCAGGTGCTTTTTTGTTTAATTCTAAAAGTTATTTGAAAAAATGTAAAGGAAAGGTTGCTGATTTAGAAAAGAAAATGGATGGTGATAATTTGAGTTCTTATACAATTGGTATGGGTCACACCAGATGGGCTACGCATGGCATTCCAAATACCAAAAACTCACACCCCCATATCTCAAACAGTGGAAAAATATTTATTGTTCACAACGGTATAATTGAAAATTATGCGTCAATAAAGCAAATCTTAATTGAAAAAGGATACACTTTTCAATCTGAAACTGATACTGAAGTATTAGTTAATTTAATTGAAGAAGTAAAAAAAAGTAATCCAAAATTGAAAATTGGTCAAGCTACTCAAATTGCACTCAATCAAGTTGTTGGCGCTTTTGCAATTGTAGTTTTTGATAAAGATTCACCGAATGAACTTGTAGTAGCTAAACTAGGAAGTCCCCTTTCTATTGGACTGAAAGGGAAAGAATTTTTCGTTGGTTCCGATCCATCACCATTTATCAAAGAAACAAATCGTTGCCTTTACTTAAACGATTATGAACTTGCAATTTTGAGTAGAAAAAAGGGTCTTACACTCAGAGATTTTAGAACAAATAGGGTAAAAGATCAAAAAATTGAAAAATTAAAACTACAAATTGAGCAGGTAGAAAAAGGTGGATTCAAACACTTTATGCTAAAAGAAATCTTTGAACAACCAAAATGCATCAATGATTCCTTGCGTGGTAGAATTTTTTCAAGTCCACCAAAAATTAAAATATCCTCAGTAGAAGAGTATTGGGAAAAATTTAAGAAAAGTAACAGATTAATATTTATTTCTTGTGGAACTTCTTGGCATGCAAGCTTGCTTGGTGAATATTACTTTGAAGAATTAGCTAGAATTCCTGTTGAAGTTGAATATGCATCTGAATTTAGATATAGAAATCCAGTAATATACAAAGATGATATTGTTATACCTGTTTCTCAATCAGGAGAAACAGCTGATACAATAGCTGCACTTAAATTAGCCAAAGAATTAAATGCCTTTATATATGGAATTTGTAACGTTGTAGGGTCTTCAATTGCGAGAGAAACACATACCGGTATTTACACTCATGCTGGACCTGAGATTGGAGTTGCTTCTACAAAAGCATTCACTTGTCAAGCTGTTACAATGTTGATTATTGCAACTGAAATTGGATATAAGTTAAAGAAAGTCACAAAAACCCAATACAGTGAAATCATTGAAGGAGTTCAAAATCTGTCGGATCATGTCAAAAAGATTTTAAAAAAATCTAATAAAATTGAAGAAATCGCAAAAAATTACTCAAAATCTAAGAACTTTTTGTACCTGGGTAGAGGATATAATTTTCCCGTGGCACTTGAGGGTGCTCTAAAGTTAAAAGAGATTTCATATATCCATGCAGAAGGTTATCCTGCTGCTGAAATGAAACATGGTCCAATTGCATTGATTGATAAAAATATGCCAGTAGTTGTGGTTGCCACTAAAAAAGGGAACTACAAGAAAATTGTAAGTAATGTAATGGAAATAAAAGCTAGGGGTGGGAAAGTAATTTCAGTGGTCACAGAAGGTGATAAGGAAATAAAGAAAATTTCTGATGATGTTATAGAAATTCCTGAGTCCAATGAATTAATTAGTCCTATACTTGCAAACATTCCATTGCAACTACTTTCATATTATATAGCGGATTTCAAAGGATGCAGTATTGATCAACCAAGAAACTTAGCCAAATCTGTCACGGTAGAGTAATTTGTGGTAGGTTTTGGAGATTTAGAGAAGTTCATTCAATCCATTCCGGTCCAGAATCTTCTGAGATTACTAACTCTTCTCCTACTTTAGAATTTTCATACTCTAAATGTACCATTCCATGGGAAAGAGAATTAATTAATAAATCTAAATTTTCATTATCACCTTCTATCCAATTTTCACCATTAACAAAAATTGTTAAATTATCATCGTCATAATGATAGTCTAACACTATTTCTTCATCCTCCCATTTAAAATGTGTATTGTATTTTGGAGGTTTAGACCAGTTTCTTATACATGTAATATTAAAAGTCTTATCCATAATTCATTTTTTTATAACTCTAAATTAAAATTATTTTCAATTTCTCTACCATTTCAAGAGGTGAAAGGTCATTAGATTCAGTGTAGATAGTATAAAAGTGTCCTCCTACAGATTCAAGATCAATATTACTATTTTCTGGGTCTCCTGGATTAGAAAATTTAATATTTATTGGTTGAATTTCAGAGACCCAACCTTGATCAATTCTATTATTAAAATTTTCAACAAACTTAACTTGTTCATTAGAATCGTCTCCATTAACTATCTCAATAGTCTGATGAATAGAAAATCCACTATCAAGTAAGATATTTAACATTTCCATTATAGGTTCAAATGGTTCCTCAGGGTCTTCTAGACCTAAGTTGGTTTGTTCAGATGTTAAAAAAATGGGTATACTAATATTATTTCTTTCAATTTCAATAAGAAACATTGAAAAAAAACCAGATTCATAATCTCCTTCAATTCTTAAATTAATCTTATTCATCTATATTTAGTATTAAGTGATTTTAAAATTAATAATTCTAAATTTAAGGTATTCAGATTTTGAAGAAATTTGATTTTTTGAAATTGTAATTTCTGAATTAAAACATAGATGAGATATCCACCCACCATAAATTAGTTTATCACAGTAGAGTAGTATTAAGGAACCTGTTAAACTTCATCAATTCTAATTTCAAGATGACTCATAGATTCATTTTTACCATAAAAATGTGGTTTAATTTCTAGATACGAAATACTAAAATCTAAACCTACAATACTACAGTTTTCATGTGGGAGATTATTATTAGTGATTAATGACATAAAGGAATCTATATTAAAATCCTTGTTTACAATTGTTCCACAAATCTCAACTGTTCCACAAAAACAATTTTTTGGAGAGTGATTCATCTGTTGATATGAATAATCAACAGTAATACTCCACAATAAATTATCATTAAAAAAGACACCAATACCAAGATCGTCATATCTAAAATGTGGTAAACCATTGACAGGATCTTGACTATTTGGTTCTCCAAAGTGTTTAATAATATCATTTCTTGTTGAGTTAAATTTAATTAAGGAATTATTGTAAAATAAACCTTCTACGTTAACTTTTATTTTCATAATTGTTTTTATATTTCTTAAATATCCTCCTTTAATGACTGAACTCAAATATTTCTCCACTTTTTTTCCAAATCTTAACTAATCTGTATGAACCCCAGGATGTTCCATGGTCACAGGATTCTAATTTTTTATTATTTAAATAAAAATCTTCCATTAATGTGACGTCACCATCATCCAACTCCAAACCTGTAACACTATATGAAAAATCTTCAAAGGTAATTTTTTTATCAGTCTCGATTTCAAAAACAGGTCCCTCACCTTTCAAAAAATTTAGGGAACCTAAACAATTCTGATATTCATCATTATATTGTGGTTCGGTTGAAAAATAGATGGAACCCTCATCATTCTGTTCTATGTCATGATAAGAAAACTCTAGAATTTTTTTATCATCCTCATTAAACACTTCGAATTTAATATTATCATCAATAATCATTCTTTCATTTTCTAAATCGCAATTATCAAGAAGGAATTGTTCTTCTAATTCAAAATAATCCATTTCTCCAAATTCAATATCATTTACTTGAATATCTTTAATATCAGCAAACTGATAATGACAAATATTTCCGGATAGTTTAACATAATATTTCATAAATTCTATTTTATCATTAAATAATAAATTAATATCAAGATTTTGTATTTTGATTAATTTTCCTCACCGTTGTAATCAGTATCTTTATAAAGTATTTTTCCGTCCTGATCATAAATAACAACATACTCAATATTGAAATCACCTTCATGAAATTCTACTTCCATCTCAGGTGTAAAATTGTCAGGGTCTTCTAAACCTTCGTCCAGGAATGTAAAAATATCGTCGAGTGTATTCACATGGTCCTCATCTTGGTCAATATCACAATAAAGTTTTATATCCTTATCGTAATAATGAACTTCCCATTTGACAGTAAACTTCATAATATTGAATTACCTTTTTCCACAAGGGTGATTTTAGTATTATATTTAAATTTAGTTAAAAAATTTTGATCGATTTGAACCAACAAATAATCTATTAAAACAAGGAATGATAATGGAAAGTGGAGAGGCTTACGAACCCCATGCATCGATAATCACAAATTCTAACAAAAGGGTGAAAGATATTTTTAAAGAAACCAGAAACTAATTTTTTAAAAATCTATTTCAACACCAAAAGTCAACTCAGTATCGGACTTTAATATCTCCACATATGGTTTTGAATGGTACCTATATTTAAGGTTTAAATAGATTGGAAATGAGGTGAAATCAAAATATAATCTTGGCTCTATAAATAGTCTTCGATCGTTTAAATCTTCAGTGTTAATTTGATAATAAATACTTGTATTAAGTAAAATTTTTTCCGTAATTGAAAAATTTGAAAAACTACTTAAACTATATCGATAATTATACTTTTCAATTTGAGATAAATTTTCTGCTTCGTAAAGTTCATCTTCATAAAATAGACCGAGAGAAAAATCAAAATAATTAGTTTGTTTTTCTTTTATCCTGATTCTGTATCCTGCACCCATTAAATAACGGTGGAGAAGCTTTAGTGATTTAACATTTTGTCCCTGAACAAATATAAACGCAGAGTTCTTTTTATAAAACTTATTTAACCTTATTTGACTAACCCAATCATCAGCCAAAACTTCTTTATCCTCTGAAATATATTCATAACCGAAAGAAAATCTAAGTAAACTATTATTAATTTTTTTTCCAATAGATAATGAATTATTCAATTGACCAAATTCAATATTTCCAAAATTTACATTACCCTCAATATTTAATTTAAATGCAAATGTGCTGTCTATTTCCTTTAGTAAAGCCTCTGTATTAATAATTGTTTGGCCAAAAGTATTTGAAAAGGAAAAAGAGATTAAAAGCAATAAAAGAATTTGTTTTTTCATACTTAAAACTAATAAAAGATTTATGGTAATTCAAAAAACCAATCAATTCCATAATATATTAATACACCAATAACAAAAAATCTTATAGATTTTCCAATGAGCATCCAAAGCGATACCTTGAATGCATCCACTTTAAATACACCTAAAGCCAGGGATAAAATATCTCCTCCAAGTGGAAGCCAAGTAAAAAAGGCAGCAACACTCCCCCATTTATCAATTTTTTCTTTGAATGAGTAAACTTTTTCTTTTTTTATCCTAAAATATTTTTCGATTTTTTTCCAATCCCCAATCCTGCCAATGTAGTAGGTTGTTACTCCGCCCAACCAGTTTCCCATACAAGCAATGAAAATGCAAAGTTCAAGATTAAATCCTTTTGCAATCAGTAATACTAAGACAACTTCAGGACTAAAAGGAATTAATGTTGCTGTTAAAAAACATGCGATAAATAAGCCCAAATAACCAAGCTCAACAAAGGAATCCATAATTAGTGTAAATCTATTATATTTATAAAATCTATGAGTGATATAGCAAAAAATCTTTTTGAAAAAAACAAAACCAAATATTTAGAGGGGGATTCTAGTGTTGAGGAATTAATAGATCGATATAATGAAGATCATGGACTAGAGCTAGATGAAGGATCTCTTTGGGATAAGAAATTTATTTCTGCTTATTTTCTTATTCTGAATCCTGACCATGAAAATTATGATTATGAATTAACAAAACTTGAAACTGATCATGCTGCAGCATCTATTCATTTTAGTGAAGCAGTTCATATGGGCTTTATCGATCCTGAGGGCGAGGTATGTAGAACTATTCTGATGAAGGAGGATTTAGATTTATTTGAGCTGAACCAGATAATGCCCAGCATTATCTTTGATTCATACAAAATAAAATAGTTAATATTTTACATGTTGAACCTTCCATCTAACATTTGTTTTTGACAACATTTTCTCTGCAGCTTTGATATTTTTTATTGAGTCATCAACATAGTATATATCATTATATCCCTCATTATCTATTTTATCTTTTATCCAATCGGCTTTATCTCGTGGGTCATTAGATGCCAATGCAGTAACATAAATTTTTGAAATGTCAATATCAATTTCACTTAAATATTTTCTAATTGGTTTATAAGTTGCTCTAGCAGTAAGAATATATATTCCCCCACTGCCTTTATTTAACATTCTTCTAAGAACTTTTGTCACTTGTTTGATTTCCCTAGGGTTTTTTACTTTTTGAAAATCAGAAAAATCAAAAACATCTCCTTTTTTTTCATCATAAATGGCATACTGTCCTGGTGTTAACTTAAGTTGTGACTCACCATTATTTACATAAACAAAAGAATCTGTTTTAACCAGGGTATCATCAAAATCGAAAATTCTTAATCTTTTAAAACCCATTATCTACTAATTAGAAAAACCATGGATTTTAAGTTCACTGGCAAAAAACTCATAAATCATTACCATTGCTAAAGTATCGAGTTCACAATATTTAAGTAAAGATTGTTTGATTATAGCTCTTTCTTGTTTTGACATATCTTGATATTGAATCTTAGCATAGGCAGTTAAAGCATCTCCACCATTATTTAATTTATTAATATCACCAACAGGATTTTCAATTTTTGAAAAATCTGGAGCAGGCAATGAACTGTATGGATCTAAATTTCCATCTTTTATCCAAACATGATTACCTGAGAAGTTTAATGATGTAAGATTAATTTCACTAATTGGTTTCGAGTATTTTTTATTTACAAATTCACAAATTTTTATAACGGCAGGGAGAACAACCTTGATGGAATTTGAACCTTTCATGTATGAATCATAAAAATATTTCTTTACTAGGTCACACATATCAATCATATCCCTGTCCCCTTTCCAGATTAGTTCATTATTTTCTTTTTTATTTGTTATTATCTTAATGAAATCCATCAACTCATCTTTATCTTTTTCTTCTGAGTCTATCAATTGATCATAGATTGCATTTAAAATTGAGTTTTCGTGAGTAGCATATTTAAAAACTGAACCATTGTCATTTTCTAAATCTTTTTTCAATGATCTTACAAACTCATAATTAGGAAACTTACCAGGCTCTGCATTAATATATTCCGATTTATGTTCAATATTTCCATTGGAATATACAATATGATGAGAATACTGAAATGCAATTTGTTCATATGGATGTCTACCTTTTGTGAAGGGCAGTGCTGATGTGCAAGTTTCAAAGTCTATGAAATGTAATGGAAATTTCCATTTCATCATTTTGTCTTTCAAATTTTCGGCGTCCAAGTAAAAGTCAACTGATTTTCCTAGGCTTTCATCAACTCTTCTTTCAACTTGTAACCATTGTCTATTTTTAATACTTAGATGAGTTTCAATGTGGTCATCAAAATCATTCTTACTTAATTGATCTAAAAAAAATATATTTGATTTGAATAACTTTTTTTGATTTCTAAATTGCCATAGTTCATATATATTTGGACGATTTTCATCATCAGCACTAATATTAAATTGCTCCATCCAGCATTCCCTACAAACATGACCATTATAGTTTTTCCAATTGATTTCTTTTTCATTGGTATATAAGTCTGTAAAATTATCAACTAATTCAAGGAATGATAAACCATGGATTTTATGATTATTTTTTTCAATAATGTCATCGATCAATTGGCTAAGATTTCTTGGTTCCATGATTGGATTTCCAGTTTCTTTAAGTGAATGTACTTTTCGCCTTATTCCAGTCCTAATATTAGGGTCATTTGTAATTTGAAAAAGTTGATTTAAACCATCAATACTTGCTTTTTTAGATTTGTCGGCAAGCATCAAATATGATTCTATTTTACACTCTGGATAATTTTTTTCTACCACATACTTTTGAAATGCCAAGTCAAACAAATAAGTCCTCCACTCAGGTCTAATACTGCCAGATTTAGTTTTAAAAATATCTTCCGATTTTGAATCGAAAGATTTTGCTTTAACCTCTATAACTTTTATGACATTAGCTTCTTTTACTAAGATATCCGTCCGTATAAAAAGATTATCATGTAAAAAAGCTGCTTCATAAATAATAGAATTCGTGTTATTTAATAAACCCTTTGTTTTTTCTAATGAATTAGCATAATCACGATCTTCTATTAAAACTCCAGGGCTGTAATGCAATCTGGATAATTCTTCAGCCTGAAACCCACCATCAGCTAAAGCATCCAGGAATTCATTTTTTTCACTAATTGAGTCATAATCATTAGTGAGCTTTAAGGGGCATTCAATCCCTTTTTTAAATAATGTTTTTGTTAAATATTTCAAAACTATTTTTAAAAAGAATAATAAAAAATCTAAAAATTAAATATATTGAATTGGTATCATTTTACTGAATTAATTTTATGAAAAGAGTTTACATTGACTTAGATGGTGTTTTGGCAGATTTTGAAAAGGGAAGGAAAAATCACCCGCTAGGGAATCAAACACCTTACAAAGGAAGACCAGACAGACTGCCAGGATTATATAAAAATTTGGAACCGATTAAAGGATCAATAAATGCAGTCAATCAATTGCTTAAGAATTCAAATTTTGACATTTACTTTCTTTCAACTGCCCCATGGGATAATCCTGATGCTTGGACACATAAAAGACTTTGGATTGCAAATCATTTTGATGAAAAATTGATTAGAAAAAGATTGATCTTATGTCACCATAAAAACTTTTTAAAAGGAGATTTTCTGATTGATGATAGAAAATGGAATGGAGCACAAGATTTTGAGGGTGAGTGGATAGAGTTTGGTAGCCAGGAATTTCCAGACTGGGAGTCAGTAATAAATAGGTTGGAATCTTTGTGATTTTATCTTTTGAATATTAACCTTTAACCTCAAATGATGAAATTTGGTATATTGTAACTTTAATAAAGATTATTGTCAGGTATATATTTAAATATATCTGTCATTAGGATTTACTGACGAATGTTTTTAAAATTAAAGATTACAACAAACAATTTTAAATAAATTAAAAAATGGCAAAAGCAACTATAGAAATTGATGATCAATTTACATTTACGTGGGACAAAACCACAGCTGGATCTGAAGCGCAAAAAAGAAGAATACCGCAATTTGTAAAAGAATTTTTTGAAAAAAATATATCTACAAGAACTGAACTAGCTGATGATAATTTTTATGATAAGTATGTGAAAAAATTTTATGATGGTGATACTAGGGTCAAAAACTGGGCACCTGGTGTTAGTGAAAAAAAATATAAGGCAAATCCTGAAATGGATTCGTTATTTTTGGTTGAATTAGAACTATTATTTAGTGGAAAAAAACTGGGAGGTATTCTATATAGACCAGAATTGACAAAAGACTCTAAAATAGACGTAAAATTAATTGAAGTAGTTGAGGATAACGAAGAGCAATGTGTGTATAATTTTCAGTTGACTGGTTCTTTAATCTGGGATTATAAATCATCCCATTTTAAAAAACATGTGGAAGCAGTAGAAAGATGTATGAGCACTTGGGATGACGCTAAGGTAGATGTTAGAATAAATTTTAGGGATAATTATGAGGTCACAAGATTATTTAAATTTGATGAAAAAGGATACACTTTGGACAAAGCAATAGCACCAGTAGTACTTATTGATGAAAAAATAGTTGGAAAGCCGGAGGATGAAACTAATTTATGTTTTATGCTTGATATAATGCCTAATGTATTAACGATAGTGTCAAATGATGAAAGTTGGAAAGATAAAAAAAGTGAATCTCCAAATTGGAAGCCTTTAAACACTAAAAACATTCATATGAAGTGTAAATATCTTAATTTTTGATTGAAAAAATATGAGTAGCATAAGAGATACTTTAATAGAAATTTGTGAAGAAATTATTGAGCAAAACAATAATCCATACAAGGAACATAAAGGAATAAGCAATCATATATTTGATGAAAAAGGCATTCAAATGTATGTGGGTTGGGAGTTGACAAAGAAACTTGGTTTGTATGTTAGTTCGAATGATAAAGAACATAAACTGAATTTACAATTTGAAAGAAAAATCATCAACAAAGTACGTGGTAAAAAAGATTATTTAGATATTTTTTTACTTCATAAGGATAAAAGAATTGGCATTGAATTAAAATTTAAAACGAAAGGGATTCGTATCCCAAAAAAGCTTGGAGAAAAAAGTATAACTGACGAAATAGAAACTCAAAAAAGAAGAGAAAAGTTTCAATATCATTTTTCGAATCAGGGAGCTGAAACAAATGGACATCATAGTTTTTTTTGGGATTTACATCGATTAAATGATTTTATAAATAAAAAAGAGATTGAATTGGGATATCAAATATTTATAACAAACGATCCAAGCTATTGGAAAAAGAAAAAAGAAGGGAGCTCAAAAGGATATATTATAGTAAACAAAGGACTTAAAATTTCAGAAAAAAAAGAACCAAACAACTCTCACAAATTTCAAATGAGTCATGAGACCTCCATAGATAAAAAAATGGAGGCTCCAAATTGGACAAGTGTTGATGGTATAGAGGGGCAGAAGAAGGGTCCTCGTACACTTTATGAAAATTTAAAGAAAAAGTTGGAAACAAAAGATTATGGAGGCCGTAAGGAGAAAAAACTTTATTGTCAAACAGATATTGACCTTGAACATGTTGTTGATGACAAAATCGAATGGTTACCGCAAAAAATTAAACACCTTGGTGAAGAACATGATAATCCTGCGAGAAGTGAAGAAGAGAAAAATAAAAAATTCAATTTAGAAGCAGATGATGAGAAACATGCAATCACTAAATTTGCTTTTGTTATAGTAGAATTAGAAAAAAAGTCTTAGTCTTTATAGGCAACTAATTCAATCCCTGCTCTCTGATACGCTTTTTTGGGATTTTTGAAAACACCACTTTTTTGATACTGAGTCCATTTGGATAACTAAAAGGTCATCAAACCTTTATCCTATCGGAGCCGTTGAGGCGGACCAAACATAAACACCTTCACAATAAAGGAAAGACATATATATTTGAGAATAATCATCTATCTCTGTTTCTTCATTTGCCTTAGCACTTTTTAGATCCTCGGCAAAATCCTTTTTAATTTTATTCACCTCCTCTTCAGAAATAATTCCACCCAACATATTCCAATCACCGTATGCCACAGACCCAATTTCCTCCATTTTTTCAAAAGCACCACCCTCTAAGTCTTCTGCCTCGATATTAAAAACAACAATGTTATGGTCGCTGTATTCAATAGATTCTGCTTTATCTCCCATTATTTCTCCCAAAACGCCCATATCAATATTGCTTATTATTTTATTTATGTCTTGTTTTTTACTTTTCTTTTCATCTGCCTCATTATTTTTAGGTTTGGTAAAAACAAACTTATTGTCATGATCAATACACTCTAAAACATCATAAGACGTAACATCAATCAGATTGCCTTCCTCCTTATAGTACAGCGCTATGTCAGTTCCATGCGTTGTTGTGTTGATCAATTCCCCCTCAGAATAATTACTATCTTCGTCAGTAGGCCCCGAATATTCAATGCCTGAAATTAACAACTTATAATCGGTTGTTTCTAGATTTATATTTTCAGGCCTGAATTCAAACTCCAAATCAAAATCTGCAAACCCATATTCCCCGCTTTCATAAGAAGCAGCTACATGAGCAAACTTTCCATCAGACAGCCCATCGTGACCATAAGTAGATTCTGAATATCTCCCATAACCCTCGGCTCCAAAATTTAAAGTAAACCCTTCTTGCTTATCTTCAACTTCAATTGTTATGTCAATAGATGACTTGTTAAGACCGTACTCACTTTCTCCAAAATCATACCAGTTGTCCCCACAGTATTCACTCCAGCTCTCCTCACCATTGCTTAAAGATTTGTTAATGTGTTCTGCCATTTCGTCCAAATCGAATTCTCCGTAAACATATTCAAGGGTATCAGCCCCTTCTGCACTAAATCTGAGCTTATATTTATTTGTTTCAAGCCCTGATAAAGAGGTTTTTAATTTTTCTTTTAGTTTTGAATCAATATTTGGATTTTCAATCAATCCAAGAACTTTATACCTATCTTTTAAGTCATCATTATTATAATTGTTAATTATTGAAAACACCTTCTTTCTTACCCAACCGTATTTATTGTCTTTTAGCCCATCAATAGTCTTTGCATCTACATTTGGATTTGACAATACGCCAAGTAGTTTGTAGGAGTAACTATACGACCCATCATCTTCGCTAACAATATTTTTTATATCCTCTATATCCACAAGCTTGTTTGATGCAGCATTTTCTAAAACACTAAACGAGCCGCTTTCCAAAAGCATCAATATTTGATCTTTGTTTAAACTTTTATTTCGGCTCAAGTGATATTTAGTTTTGTACGAGCCATGCTCAATAAATTCTTTAATATCACTTTCTTTAAAATGCTCCCACGTCTCAAAAAGCTCATTTAAACACGAGTCGCTTGACCACCCATTTAATGCATGTTTTTTGTCTTCTGGAACAACAATCAGCCCTGAGCCATTACAATATGTTGCATTAAAGGAGTCGCAAAGATTCAAAAAGTCTTTGTGCTTCTTTTTATTCTCTTCATTTCTTCCGTTTTGTGGCGACGTCTTCTCTATGTATTCAAGCATAAGCTCTCCCATTAAAGGAAAACGATCCTTGTAGATTTCACCACACACATTAGCATATTGAATAAAATATTTTTTGTCACCAGAGTAAGACGCTATGGCTTTAACGATTTCTGAATGAGCCAATTCTAACCTGTTATCTAACAAATAGGCTTTTGACAAACACCAATTAAAAAACTCGTTGTCAGCATCTAAGCTTTGAGCTTTTTTATAGGATTTGATTGCATTTTTTGAATCACCAACCTTCAAATAGACCTCTCCTAGGGGTACAAATGAAAAAGCATAATCTGGATCTAATTCTGCAGCTTTTTTGTATGCCTCCAAAGATTTTTTGTAATCTTTGTTTTCACTCCACGCCGCCCCCACACTAGACCATAAATAATCATCTGAGGGAAATTTCGTCACAGCATTTTTACACGCCGCCTCTAGGCCTTTTAAATCATTATTTTTAGAGTAACACTTAATTAGCAGGATATGTCCTTTTACAACATTTTCAATTTCCAAGTACTTTTTTAAGTCTTCAATGGCTCTATCAATGTTAATCAAGGACTTGTCTTTCTCACAAATATTGTTTGGACGAGCATTTTTATAAGGTGGATCATGAAAGATACCGCTTAAACAAGATGCTCTTACAAAATAAACCTCATGATCATCTAACTCTAACTCCACAGCTTTGTCTAAGTCTGAAATCATTAAATCAAACTTCAGTTTTCCTTGGTTTTCACCACTATAATAATATATATCGGACGAGCCCCTAGAATAAAATATCTTTGATAATAAAAACTTGTCATCAATAGCCCCAATTGTTTTGTCATCAACTAGTTTTATGTTTTTTGGAGAAGTAAAAAGCTCTCCTTTTTTGCCAAGTTCAGACATTTTTTTACAATAATGCCACCACAAACCATCTTTCCTTGTGGCATATCCATTGTCTAACTTATAAACCCTATTTGCTTTTTCAAATTCGCCTTTAAAATGATAAAGCAATGACATATTAATAAGGATGTGATATGTGTCTGCATCAAAATAGTAATATTCATCTCTTTCAATTAAACTTTCATAAGCAGTTAGCGCATCATCATATTGCTCCAGTTGAAATAAACAATCACCAGTTCCGTGATACGCCCATTTATATTTTGGGTCTATTTCGGTTACTTTTTTAAAATTTTCAAGAGCTGTCTCAAATTTTTCTAATCCAAAGTATGCTTTTCCAAGGTTTTGATAAGCCCATTTGTCTTTATGCCCTTTATCAAGTGAATCTATAGCATTAGAAAAATCACCCAGCTTTAAATAGCACACACCCATTGATTTGTATGAATAAGGGATGTATTCTTCGTTGTTTAGATCGATAGAGGTTTTATAGCAGTCAATAGCCTCTTGATATTTTTCTAAATCCTTTAGACACTCTCCTTTTATGTGCTCAATTGTAGCTTCATTAAACCTGTCTTCTTTTTGGGACTCTTTATAAAAGTTATAAGCCTCCTCAGGCTTATCAAGATTATAACAACAAGTGCCAAGTCTATAGTTTACGAATCCGTCGTTTTGATATTCCTTGGCCTTTAAATAAGCTTCATAGGCATCTTTCCATGAATCAGAACCTATGTGCAACTCCCCAAGCTCTAAATATATCCAATAAAGAGACAACTCACCAGTTGGTTGGGTTGGGTTGTTTGCTATACACTGATTTAGTATTTTAAATACCTCATCATTTCTATCACCAAGCTCCTTAATAAGTTTCGAATAAGCGTAAACAGCGTCAATATGTTTTTTATCTGAATCAATCGCTTTTTTATAGAACTCTTCTGCTCTATCATGATTTTCTAAACTCTTATAAGAATTAGCTATTCTTAGACAATAAACGCTTGTGTCTTCTACACTGATATCTTTTTCGTATTTTAAATAATTCTGATATAAATCAACAACACGCTCGTGGTCATCGTCTTCATACGCTTTTTTTGCTCCTCGCTCAAGCCCTTCCCAGTAGTGCCAATCAACATAAAGACTACCCAGCTCTTCATCAAAAAAATCCATACTAAACAACGAATGAAAAGTATATTCAGAATCAGAAATATCACCCCTGCTATAGAGGTCTTTCATTTGATCATCTATTAACGTGTAAAGATCATCCCCATCAGCAGATGTTATTTCATATGTCGTCCCCTTAAGAGATTCAACAATATCTTTTTCATTTTCAATCTCAATGTCATTTACTTTTTTACACTCTAATTCTCCGTCTGCTACCTTGATTAGCTCTTTATCATAATCTGCTAAATCTGCCGAACAAATTTTATCCACAGGCTTAGTTTTAAGAATCTTGATTAGTTCTTTGGCCGGAATGTCATACTCAAATGAGCCCGTATTCCAAACCATGGTGCACTGTAGCATAACATCATCATGAAACACGATAAGGTCTTCATAAGCACCTGAACCTACCTCAACCTTTACCTTGATGATTTTATCTGAACCCTCAAAAAGACTAGTGTCTAAATCCTCTAATTGAAACTCAATTTTTTTCTCTGGTGTTTTCATTTTTCTTTATTAAAGATATTTTTTTGCTTTTTTTACAAGTTCGATTTCAGATTTTTTAAATTGAATATTTAATTTTTCTAACTTTAATAGTGAATCTTTAATCAATTTTTTACCAGTATTTGATTTATTTAGAACTAGATTTATTCCCTTTTCAAGTTGACTAAAGTTATATAGTTCAGGAACAATGTGATAATAGTGACAAGCTTTATCAATCATTTTTACTGCTTCATCATATTTTTTTTGCAATGACAAACACCTAGCCTGGTTTAAAAAACATAAACCATAACCAATAATTGATGTTTTCTCAGTTCCAAACTTTGTATAGAACAATTTCTTGGAATCTTTTGATAACGGGATTAATTCTTCATTGATAAAATCCCAATTATCAGGAATTTTATCCTCGAAGTTTTTTTTGTGTGAATCCAAAGCTTTTCGATTATAATTAAGAGCATCTTTTGATAAATTCAATTTTAAATATAAATTAGAGATTTTTTGATATTGATCTGCTAACTCAGCATGTACGTGAAAACTTGACCCCAGTTCTTTATAATCTCTTTCCTTAGACAATAAATAGTGAATTGCTTTTTTACTTACAGTAATACAGTCATTGTAAAAATTTGGGCAATTTGGTTCGTATTCTGTAAGCAATTCTAAATTATCTGAAATACTAATGCATGCTTTATTATATTCATTGGAATCCTCACTTATGAATTTATCTAATATATTGAGATAATTCAATTGTAATTTTTTATAATTGTTAAAGTCCTTTTTTGAAAGATAATGCAGTTTTTTTGCATCCAAAAACCACATTGAAGCTTTTGTTACAGAACCTTCATCCAAGATTTTTTCTAAAAAACTATTTGTATCACCAAAGTTTTTA
This sequence comes from uncultured Bacteroidota bacterium, assembly GCA_902598295.1. Classification (GTDB taxonomy): domain Bacteria; phylum Bacteroidota; class Bacteroidia; order Flavobacteriales; family Flavobacteriaceae; genus Eutrophosalina. The sequence continues at coordinate 15,106 of CACKBA010000010.1, read as the reverse complement.
TCAGCAATTTTTGGATTTTGGTCAATATATAATTTTCCGGGTCTTATGGCGGAGGTGATGAAGGATGATATAGAGTTAGTAATCGACCACCATGATTCACCAGACTCAAAATTATAATACCTATTTTTTGATTTCCCTGAACATCTACTTATAATAAATTTGATAAATGTTAAAACCCATTCCTCAGTAACTTGCCCATCAGTTTTTAACCTTTCATTATATAACTTAAATACCTCGATAGATTTGATACCATCTTTATAATTTAAGTGACAAAAATTCAGGTAACTATTAATACAGTCATACATAAACTTTGAATTCTCCATTTTTACACTCTTGATGAGATTTTTGTATTTATCAAAAATTTCATCAATTAGTTCCTTGGATTCACTCAAATTATTAGAAAGTTTTTCAATTTCCCACAATTTATATTCATTAAGTGCTTGACGATGAAACTTTGTGTTTTTTAATAGATCTAAAGATTCTTGGAACAAAACTTTTTGCTCTTTTTCAATTAATTTTTGTTTCTCTTCATAACCTCCCGAAATGATTAATTCGACTTGGTCATCCAGTGACAGGTTTATGTGACCGAATTCTTTTATAAAATATATTAATGAAAGACCATTTAACTTTGAGGGAAACTTATTTAGTGTTGGAATAAAACTGTTAAACTTATCATCTGTAAATCCAGCATTGGCAGTTGTTACAATTGCTTTATCTGAGGTATTCATAATCTGTCCATTTAAAACAATCAACAGTCTTAAATCATCAGATAATTGATCAGTATTAATTCCAACAGGCAAAGGGATTTTAGATTTTCTCTTTTCTTCATCAACTAATTCATCTAATATTTTTCTTTTATCGACAAATGAAAAATTTACGTCATCTGCTATTATTCTCAACTTTTTTAATAAATCCGCAAGCTCAATGAAATTTTTCTTCTGCAGTAAATTTGCAAACGCATCAAGTTTTTCCAATTTTCTTGAATATAAATATCTACAAACAACATCTAAAATAAGTTTATTACAGTTAGTCCTGTAAAATTCAATCGAACTGAGAGTTAGCATTCTTCTTACTACTTTAAGTATATCTTCCGTAGAATGTTTTTCAGGATTTTTAATAATTTCTAATTGTAGCTCCAAGTATCTTTTATTGTATTCAATTACAATTTGCTTTTCACCATCACTCTTTATGTTGGCATCTTTAAAATATGACTTCAAGGCACTAACGATTCTTTTATCCTTGAATTCATAAAAATTATCTTGACTGGAAACATCAATTAGAAGGTTTTTATTCACTGCCGTTTCCAAAAAATCTAAAACATCCAACAGTTTATAACCCCAGACCTGAGCCAATATATCAGCATCAAACTTATTTCCTATAACAGAGGCGCTTTCAAGGATTCTTCTCCACTTCGGATCAAACGAGTCAAAAACGGTGTGGTAATAACTATCAACATCCTCATCTGGCGGTAGAGATTCAATATCCACACTTTTGGTTAAAAGATAACCATCTGGACTATACTTTAAGGTTCCATCTGAGATCCATGACTCCAAAACTTTAAAAACATACAAAGGGGTTAGTTTTCCATTCTCTGATTTTAGTTGTTTATTATAATCGTTAAATAAACTGTTAATTTGGTTCATTGAACTACTCGCAATTCTAAATTTATTATCCTCAATGCTTAAGTTTTTAACAAAATCTACAAGATTAAAAGAATTGATATCCAACAAATCGTGTAATTCAAATGGATTAGTTGTTTTATTATCTAAATTTTTAAGTTCATTTTTAAGTTCATCATAATTTAATCCTCGATAGGATTCTTTTATCCCTTTTTTCCATGAGCGAACTGTTATTATAATACACATGTTTTGTCTAAGGAAACTATTTCTGTTTACAGTCTTTATAAAATGTTTAAGTAATGTCAATGTTTCAGGATCAATCCAATGAACATCCTCCATTACAAATAAAACTTTTTTATCACTACTTACAAGTTTATCCATTATTGCTAATGAAATTTCATTCATGGTTTTTTTAGAACTGCTCTTAAAATTTGAAAATTCGATAGGCACACCAGTTGTTTCAGTAGCAACATTTATAATCTTTTTAGTTATTTTATCTGTTGCTTCAGATCGACTATTCCAGGTTTCACCAAGTTCTTTTTTAAAAGCCTCCAGAAAAGGTTCAAATGAAATAGCAGTTTCGTCTTGTATCTCATCACAATCTCCATAACGAACTAACCACCCATTTTCTTCCGTAAAGTGATTTTTCATAGCTTCCTTGATACTTCTTGTTTTACCGATACCCATAGGTGCATTAATTATCATTATATCTAAATCATCATCAGACATTTGATTTTCTACTGTATTGTAGATTAATTTTCCAGGATTCATTACGCTTTTGACATATTTAACTTTATCTAGAATTTGAGTTTCCTTAGATGTTTTTGATTTTTTTTCAAATAATTTTTCTAAGTAATTATCCAAAATATGGTTCAATATTGATATTGGGGCAATTACAATGAAACTGATTAATAAGTTTTGGATTGAAATTTCATAAATTATGATTCTATTAAAGATTATTAATGCAATCAGACCTAAAATTAATCCAGTAACTGCTTGTCTTTTTTTATAGGTATTTTTTGTAGCAAAACCATATTGGAAATACGATTTCCCTAAAAGGTTTCCGATAAGTAGGGTAACAAATATCAGTAAAACATGAATTAGGATTGGGTAAGTTTCGTACTTAATAAAATAGAAGATGAGAATGGGGAAATATGTCGCATAAAGACATGAATTTGCAAAAAATGTATAACCTAATGTAGTGTGAAAACCATCAATATCAAGTCTATTAACAACAAATAAATTTAAAACTATAGGTAAAAAACTCATTAAAATAGTAAGTGACAAAATCCAAACAGTAACATTTATCTCACCAATGTCAACATCAGCATTTGGTATTATAAATGAGCATACATAAATCATTAAAAATGATAAAATAATTGGAAGGAAGAAATAAAGAGCTACGTATTTTACTTTGTTTATTACAGAAAAAATAAAATCACGATTTAAATCACTGGACGAGATTAAAATATTTTTTCTATTAATAAATGTCAAAGAAAATCCATAGGATAATGAAACAAAAATTATTGCAAAAATTAGAATAAGTAACAGTTCAAAGAATAGTGGTAAATCCCTTTTGTCTACTGTATAACCTTTTGCAAAAATTGATTCAAGGAATCCTTGGGATTTTTCATATGTTTTGAAATCGGTATTAACTAACCAAATTTTATCATCAATAATATCAATATTATCAATCAAAAAAATACCAATTCTATCTAACTTGAAATGCTCAATTATTTTTTCTGCATCCTCAGCTGCTAAAGATCCATTTAATATCTGAGTAGTTTTATCAATTCCAAAAATTTCAAATAAATGATTCTTTTGCAGTATTTTATGATTAGTATTTGAAATTAACGTCTGATTTATAATTTCAAATGTTTCATCGTCACAATCTTCTCTGATTAGTATGGATGTTATGCCTGATTCAGATAATGGAATATTTCCAAGTACACGATACCTTGTATTTAACAATTGAGATAATGCATCATCATATGCATATTCAATGGCATCATCAACAAATCCATAATAATGTGGTAATCCAGAATAAAATTCAAAAAACTCTATTTTGCTTATTACATTATTTGAGATTGTATTTTTAGTTAACAATATGCTTTTTTTAATGTCGATAGCATAATCATTATCAATATTAATTTGTTGAATAGAATCTACATACTCTAAGGCTAAATCAAGAAAATACTCATTGTTATAGTTTTGCCTAGAAATATATTGGAGGGTATTAACATGATTTTTAAATTTTTCAATTTTTAAGGAATCCTCTCTTGAAACCATTGTCTCATTTGAGAATAGATTAAAAGAAAAAATTATAAGTAAAAAATTTAAATAATATTTCAAATCCTTGGAGTTGTATCACTAAATTTAAAATAATTATTAGAAAATATAATATAAAGAGAATTAAATCTATGTCATTTCAAGAGTTTTATAAGTGTGTAAATGATGGAATCAAGAGAGATATTAAGTCGAGACGACTTAAAATGAGGGTTTCTGTTGATGAATTCAGTGTGCTATCAGAAAAATATTTTAAAAATTTAAATGATGATGACTTAACATTTAAAATTGTTGTCAATGAAGGGGATAAAAATACGATTCTATTTATTTTACGTTCGTTCTTTAACTTGTACGTTGAGCTTAAAAAAAGTCACATTTTAGTTTATAAAAATTTTCCTAATAAATTTATTCTTTTAAAAGAAGTAAATAAATCAAATCATCACTTTACTCCCAAGACATTTAAAAAAGGAACAATTATGTATTCCGTTTCGCCCTCATACTCATCCACCAACAGAATGAATGGTGTACCGCTTTGGGAAGATTTAGAAACTATAAAAGGAACAGAACTTATACCCAGCGTGCAAATAAATTATGATTATATTGCTATATACAATGAAAGTTTTAATTAATAAATTAAATATTCATGAAGAAATATAGATTGGAGGTTTATGGTTGGATGATGGATGCAAGCGCGCACTCAGTTGGGGAAAAAGATGTAGAATCAGTAAGCGATATATTATTGGATAATCCAGAAAATACCTGGGAATTGTATGATTATTTTACAGAAAATATTAGAGATATTCATGAACCTGATCTTTTTAGAAATGAAAAACCATTTTGGTATGACGATGATACCAAGTTTTTTTTATTTGATGGTAATACTGAATTAAACGATAATACATCAAAACCAATAAAAGAATGGAGTTTGAAAGAGTGTTCTAATCATTATGATATTAATGAAGATTTTGATGATTACACCAACATTGTTTGTGTTCCTGGTGAAACACCCGTTGATGAACTTTCCAAAAAATATGCAGAACCACCTTATGATTATGATATTGCTGACAATATAGTTCTACACATTGATGAGGGTAAAGGTGGCTTATTCTATTTTGAATTTGAAAGTGATGATGAAATAAAACCTGAAGATTTTTCTGTAACAACTGGTTGTATAGAAAGTCCTGTTGGTGATTGGGATTTTTGTGATAAATTCTTCTACAAGGGAAAGGAGCTCAAAATTGTAGATTATTTAGATAATTCAGGTAAGGCTTCACATGCATATATTTTTACAAAAGACGAATAAAAAAACCCCCAAACGATTAATTTGAGGGTTGTTTTGCGGTCTGGACGGGACTCGAACCCGCGACCCCATGCGTGACAGGCATGTATTCTAACCAGACTGAACTACCAGACCAATAAATTATATTAAGGCATTGAGGAAATCAGCATAGACACTTTTTTGAGCAACCCCAACTTGTCTATTGACCATTTCTCCATCCTTGAAAACTAAAACAGTAGGAATATTTCTGACACCAAACTGTGCTGCAAACTGCTGATTTGAATCTACATCAAGTTTTCCAATGACTGCTTTGTCTGCAAAATCATCACTTAAATCCTCGATAATTGGACCTAACATTCTACATGGTCCACACCATTCAGCCCAGAAATCAACAAGAACGGGTTTGTCAGATTTTAACACTAATTCTTCAAAGTTTGCGTCTGTAATTTCTACTGCCATAAATTTTTTTTGCCAAAAATATAAATAATTAATTATAAAACTAATTTAATCTAAACTCTAATTTTTTTTCTTTCAATGATTTTAATAATTCCTCCGATATTTTAACTTTATTTTTAAGAGAGTATAGGTTAACGTTTAAACCATTTCCATCTCCAAATAAATTAAAAACTATTTCCTGTTCCCCTTTGTGCTTTTTAACTAATTTTTTAAAGAAATTAATATGATCATCTTCAATTAAATTAGCATCAATTTTAATTGAAATTTTTTTCGTACTTGAACTTAGACTGTCCTGCAGTTGTTGAAAGTTTAAGAACTGAATTCTTGGGTCACCAATTCTCCCCGTCTCAGCATCTTTCCAACCTTGTTTGACATACATTTTGATGTAAACAAAATTATTTTCAACTAAAAAATGTTGAAATTTTAAATAATCCTCCCCAAAAATCCGTAATTCATATGACTCAAAGTAATCCTCAATTATAAATGTTGCCCATCCTTTTCCATTCTTTGAGATTTTATGTTGAACTTCACCAATAATTCCGCCAGTTCGAACCTCCTTATCAACCAATCCTCTTAAATCTTTTAAATCGTTAAGATGAATATTAGTTAAATAATTTAATGTATCTAGATAATCATCCAAGGGGTGACCTGAAATATAAATCCCAACAACATCTTTCTCTTTTTTTAGTTGATCAAGCTTGGACCACTTGTCGCATTCAGGAAAGTTTGGTTCGCTTATTTTGATTTCATCAGTACCTGTAAACAGGCTGGTTTGAGGAGAGTTTTCTCTTTCCTGAAATTTAGAACCAAATCTAATAGCTTTTTCAATAAAAGTAACACCATCAGCATTTTCAAAAAAATACTGAGCTCGATGGGCATTGTCAACGGAATCAAAAGCACCTGCCAAAACAAGACTGTCAAATGCTTTTTTATTTGCTGACCTTAGGTCAACTCTTTTTGCAAAATCAAAAATTGATTTGTACTTGCCCTTTTTTCTACCCTCAATTATTGCCTTTACTGCACTTTGACCAACTCCTTTGACTGCACCCATTCCAAACCTTATTGAGTTATTTTCATTTACATTGAACTTAAAAATTGATTCATTAATATCAGGACCTAAGACTTCAATTGACATATACTTGCACTCTTCCATGAAAAAACTAACCTGTTTTATATCATTCATGTTATTTGATAAAACCGCTGCCATGTACTCAGAAGGATAATGTGCTTTTAGATATGCAGTTTGATATGCGATTAGTGCGTAACAAGTTGAGTGAGATTTATTAAAAGCATATGACGCAAATGCTTCCCAATCTTTCCAAATTTTTTCCAATATTTCAGAGTCGTGCCCGTTCGATTTACCACCATCAATAAATTTTGGTTTTAATTTTTCTAGTAATGAGAATATTTTTTTTCCCATTGCTTTTCTTAAAGTATCAGCATCACCTTTTGAAAAATTGGCCAATTTTTGTGAAAGTTGCATAACTTGTTCCTGATAAACTGTTATTCCATATGTTTCTTTGAGATACTCTTCCATTACAGGAATGTCATATTTAATTTCCTCAGTTCCATTTTTTCGACGAACGAATGAGGGTATATATTCTAGTGGTCCGGGTCTATACAATGCGTTCATAGCAATTAAGTCCTCAAATACAGTAGGCTTCAAATCCCTTAAGTATTTTTGCATTCCTAGGCTTTCATATTGAAAAATTCCGACCGTATCACCCTTTTGAAATAACTGATATGTTTTTTTATCTTCAAGAGATATGTTATCAATATCTATTTCTTTTTTGTGTCTATACTTAATTAATTTGATTGTATCCTTAATTAAAGTCAAAGTTTTTAAACCAAGAAAGTCCATTTTTAATAAACCAGCATTTTCAACAACTGAATTATCATACTGAGTTACAACCAAATCAGAATCTTTCGCTGTTGCTATGGGTACAAACTTTGTAATGTCATCTGGTGTAATAATTACTCCACATGCATGAACACCAACATTTCTAAGACTTCCCTCCAAAACTCTTGCTTGATTAATTGTTTCAGATTGAAGAGTATCACCATCTGCAATATTCTTTAACTCAACTGCATTGGAATAATCATCAGATCTCATTGATGAGATCAATTTCTTTTTATCAGATTCAAATATGTCAGAAAGTTTAGTCATGTTTGGTACTAACTTTGCCAAATAATCTGCATCTGAAAGAGATAAATCTAGAACTCGTGCTGTATCCCTAATTGAAGATTTTGCAGCCATTTTACCATATGTTACAATTTGAGCAACTTGATTAGAACCATACTTTTCAATAACATAATCGATGACTTTTCCTCTTCCATCATCATCAAAATCAATATCTATATCCGGCATACTTACTCTATCAGGATTTAAGAATCTTTCAAAAAGCAAATCATATTTTATTGGGTCTATTTTTGTTATCCCAAGGCAGTAGGCCACTATTGATCCTGCAACAGAACCTCTTCCAGGTCCTACTGAAACTCCCATTTGTCTTGCAGCATTAATTAAATCCTGTACAATCAAGAAATAACCAGGATATCCTGAGTTTTTTATAACTTTCAGTTCAAAATCTATTTTTTCCTTCAATTCATCATTTACATTTTCATATTTTGTGTTAGCACCCTCATAAACTAAGTGTTTTAAATATTCATCCTCAATATCATCAGATTTTGATTTAAAATTTTCTGGAATTGAAAATTTTGGTAACAAGACCTCTCTACTCAAATCATAAAACTCAACCTTTTCAACCAAATCAGAAATATTATTTATTGCAGACGGGTAATTTTTAAAAATTTTTGTCATTTCATCACTAGTTTTGAAGTAATATTCCTGATTTTTTAGTCCATATCTGAAGCCTCGACCTTTACCAATAGGTGTTGATTGCTGCTGACCATCTTTTACACACAATAAAATATCATGAGCATTCGCATCCTCTTTTGATATATATTTTGTGTTATTGGTAGCAATTAATTTTACGTTATGAGTTTTTGAAAATTTTAAAAGTTGTGTGTTTATTATTTCATTTTCTTCTTCTCCATGGATATTCATTTCCAAATAAAAATCATCTAAAAAAATTTCCTTCCACCAAGAGCATGCCTCGGAGGCTTGTTTTTCTCCAACATTAATTATTTTATTTGACACTTCTCCGTATTTAGAACCTGAAAGTACAATTAACCCTTCTTTGTATTCTTTAACTATATCTTTATCAATTCTAGGTACATAATAAAAACCTTCTGTGTATCCAATGGAACACATTTTCATGAGATTTTCATAACCCTCCTTGTTTTTTGCTAAGAACACAACTTGATAACCATCGTCTCTGTAAGATTTATCTAATCTATCCTCACAAACATTTAATTCACACCCTAAAATTGGTTTAATCTTTTCTTTTTGATTGGTAACACTATCGTTATGATTCTTTACAGCTTTATAAAAATGAAAACAACCCATCATATTCGCCTTGTCAGTTAGGGCTACAGCATTCATCTTGAACTCGGCAGTTTTTTTCACTATATCTGATATTTTTATAGTTGATTGTAAAACAGAAAATTGAGAATTATTATGAAGATGAACATAATCTGATTTTAAATCGGTTGTACCTAAATTTTCACCATCAGCATGTAGAGTCTGGTTTTGTTCTTTCAATTTTTTTGATTCTTCTTTTAAGTTTAAATGAACAACTTTAAAATTTGGAACTTTTGATGAAAATTTGGTTGAAACTTTTAGATATAAATCATCATAGTCATCAATCAATGTAGGATTGTAGAGTTTTTGTCGAATTAGTTCAAAAAATACCATAGCATTAGCTTCAACATCTGCAGAAGCATTGTGTGCATTTTTAAACTTTTTATTGAAAAGGTTTTCATAAAGCTCCACAAGTGTTGGGAACTTAAATTTTCCTGATTTTCCACCTGGTAGTTTGCAAACATTAGCAGTGTTCTCAGTACAAGTATCTAATATATTTTTGTTTAAGAGTTCATTTTCAATACCCAATCTGTATAACTCAGACGAAACGACATTAATATCAAAATTAAGATTGTGTCCAACTATGAATTTTGCAGACGATAGATCTTTTATGAAGTTGTCTAAAACAGTTTGAATTTTTTCCCCTATTTCTATGGCAAGCAAAGTAGAAATACCATGTACCTTTTCAGATTCAAATGGAATATCAAAATCATCTGGTTTAATTATGTAGCTTTGATTTGATAATAAACTTCCATCACTATCGTGTAATTGCCATGCTAATTGAACAACTCTTGGCCAATTATTTAAGTCGCTGATTGGTGCATCCCATCTCTTGGGTAGTCCTGTAGTTTCTGTATCAAAAATTAAAAACATATAACCTTTAAATTTAGTTATCTTTTTATATATATATAGTTTAAAAAAAAATTAATTATTCTTGATTTTTTGACAAATTCGATTATTTTTGCTGTCCATTAATAAAATTGGTTTCGAACCTTAAAATTTAATATTATGTCAGTAAGAATAAGACTTCAAAGACACGGTAAAAAAGGAAAACCTTTTTACTGGATTGTCGCAGCCGATCAAAGATCTAAAAGAGACGGTAGATATTTAGAAAAATTAGGAACTTATAATCCAAACTTTAACCCTCCAATAGTTGAATTAAATTTAGATGCTACTGTAAAATGGATTCAGTTCGGAGCGCAACCCTCAGATACAGCAAAGTCAATAATATCTAAGGAAGGTGCCCTATTGAAAAATCATTTACTAAATGGTGTTAAAAAAGGTGCTTTATCCCAAGATGAAGCTGATAAAAAGTTTGAGGAATGGATTAAAGATAGAAATAAAAAATCTGATGCTAAGCTTTCTGAAATAGAAAGAGAACTTTCTGAAAAAAGAAAAAAAGAATTAGCACTTGAAAAAGAAGCAAGTGAAAAAAGAAAATTAGCTGCTATTGCTGCTGCGGAATCTGCTGAAGAGGCACCTGCTGATGAAGCTCCTGCTGAAGAGGCTCCTGCTGATGAAGCTCCTGCTGAAGAGGCTCCTGCTGAAGAGGCTCCTGCTGATGAAGCTCCTGCTGAAGAGGCTCCTGCTGAAGAGGCTCCTGCTGATGAAACTCCTGCTGAAGAGGCTCCTGCTGATGAAAGTCAGAATGAAAATAAAGAAGAATATGTTTCTGAAAATCTTCCCGAGGAAAACCAAGAACCTGGTGACGAAGAGAATTCTGCTGAAGAAGAAAAAAAAGATTAATTTCTTATGGAAACTGATGAGTTAGTTTTCTTTGGAACTATCTCCAAACCATTTAGTTTTCGTGGTCAACTAATTGTTTATTCGAAATTTAATATAATCAACTCAAAGACAGTTTTTATAAGAATTGAGGACAGTTACGTACCCTTCAAACTTGTAAATTCAAGCATACATAAAAAAAATCTTTTCAAGTTTAACCTTTTTGATGTTAAGGATGAAGAAAAAGCCAAAAGTCTCGTCAAGAAAGAAGTTTATATAAAAAAAGATGAGTTAGTAATTAACAAAGATAATTTAGAATTCTTAATAAACTTTGACCTCTACAATAAAAAAGTTTATTTAGGACCTGTAATATCGATAGTTGAAAAAATTGGTCAAAATTTAATTGTTGTTTACTACAAGAATAAAAATACTTTAATTCCATATACAGAAGAATTAATAGTTATAATTAATAAAAAGAAACGAATTTTGGTAATGGATTTACCATCTGGATTACTGGAAATATAGTGGATACAACAAGAGTCAATAAATTTTTAAGTCAATCAGGATTCTGTTCTAGAAGAGAAGCTGATGTTCTAATTAATGAGGGCAGGGTTACTGTTAACAATAAATTAATTGAGCCAGGTTTTAAAGTTACGGCTCATGATGTTGTAAAAGTTGACGGTGAGATTATTAAAAAGAGAAGTAAAAGTTTCACATACATAGCTTTCAATAAACCCAAAGGAATTGTATGTACAACAGATACAAAAAAAGAAGAGAAAAATATAATAGATTTTATTAATTATAAAAAAAGAATTTTCCCTATCGGTAGATTAGATAAATTAAGCGAGGGATTAATTTTGTTGACTGATGATGGTGAAATTGTAAATAAAATTTTAAGATCAAGAAACAATCACGAAAAAGAGTATTTAGTAACAACAAATAAAAAGATTACTAAAGCTGTTTTAAAAAAACTAGAAAATGGTGTTCCAATTTTAAATACAACCACAAGAAAGTGTCAAACAAGATATATTAATGAGTACCAATTTAAAATTATTCTAACACAAGGACTAAATAGACAGATCAGAAGAATGTGTGAATATTTCGATTACAAAGTGAAAAAACTTGAGAGAGTTAGAATAATAAATATAAACTTAGATGTACCTAGAGGTAAATGGAGACACCTAAAAAACGATGAAGTAAAATTTTTAAAAAGCCTGTAAATTTATCCTTTGAAACATTTAAAATTCCTTTGTTTTACAATTATTTTTCTTAATAATATTTTTTCACAAGAAAGAATAATTGTTAATGATACCGTTAAGTTGGATGAGGTGGTTGTAGAACCAATTGATGGGTTATTAGCAGATAAAAAACAGCTTTATCCCGTAAGCAACCTAAAATTTGAAACATTTCAAACCCTAACACCACAAATTAAGATTAGTGAATATCTTGAATCAGTTCCCGGACTTTTCATAATGAACAATAATAATTTTGCTCAAGATGCTAGAATATCAATTAGAGGGTTTGGTGCGAGAGCCAACTTTGGAATCAGAGGAATTAAGATTTTTGTAGATGGAATTCCAGAAACTTCCCCCGATGGTCAATCACAAATTGACAATATTAACTTAGAAATAATTGAAAGAATAAATATTTATCGAGGTAATAATTCGTCCTTTTTTGGAAGTTCAGCCGGTGGAGTAATTTCAATCACAACATTAGAAAATTTTGAAGAAAATTTTGTAAATATTGGATTATCATCAGGATCATTCTCAACTACCAAAACACAGGCTACCCTAGGAATAAAAAATGAAAATGAAAAAATGATTTTTTTTATTTCAAGTACAAATTCTGAGGGATATAGAAAACACAGTGGATTCAAGAATTTTAATGCAAACTTTAAATATTTGACAAATCTTGGTGACAAAAATAAATTACAAATTGTAGCCAATGTACTTGACAGTCCCGACGCAATGGATCCGGGTGGTTTAAACGCTAACGAATTGGAATCAGATAGAAGACAAGCGAGGGCTAGAAATATTGAATTTGACGCAAGAGAGAGTGTTAAACAATATAAACTAGGAATCAATTTAAAAAGTACATTTAACAATTTTGGATTAACTAACTCAATCTATTATAATAAAAGGCTTTTTGATGGAAAACTGCCATTTAGAAATGGTGGAATTATTGAATTAGATAAATCATTCTGGGGTTATAAACTTAATTTTGAGTTTGATAATTCTCTGAACTACAATCTTGGCTTTTCATACAATAATCAAAGTGATCATCGAAAAAGATTTGTAAATGATTTGGGTTTGAAATCTGAGATTGTAATGAACCAATTTGAAAAATATGATAACATCGGTTTGTATATGTTCAGTTCTAAAAAGATTGGAAAATTTATATTTTCCGCTGGAATAAGATATGACAACAATACAATTACTCTTGAAAATATATTAACAAATGCAGCGAAAATTTCAGAGAGTATCAAATCAATAAACCCTTCATTTAATCTGAATTATGCATTTAAAAATTTTGATGTTTTTTCAAATATTTCAAGTGGATATGAAACACCAACTCTTAATGAACTATCTGCTACAATTGATCAATCAGGATTTAATAGTGATTTAAAATCCGTTAAATCTAAATCTTTTGAAATTGGAATTTCTAATTATGAAAAGTTTACAAAATTAAAATACAACCTAAGATATTTTAATATTCTCACTGAAAATGAAATTATACCATTTGAATCAACAACAGGGCAAGTTATATATCAAAATGCAGGAAAAACAATAAAAAAAGGAGTTGAATTTGAGTTAGGTACAAAATTAAATTCAAATTTTATGATTGATTACTCACTAACAAAAGGTGAGTATGCCTTTGAAGATTTTTCAAATGGGGAAATAGACTATTCAAATAATAATATTGCAGGAATACCAAATAACTTTCACAAACTGAGTTTAAAATACTTTGACGATAACCTAAATCTAATTATTAGCTGGAAAAGGGTTGGAAAAATTTATGCCAATAATTCTAATACAACTTTTATTGAAGGATATGATTCAATAAATTTTAATATATCTAGTGGTGTTTCCTTATTTGGATTGGACATCACACCATATCTTGCAATTGAAAATTTATTAAGTGAAGATTATATTGATAACATCAGAATTAATGCATTTGGATCTAGGTTTTATGAACCTGCTCCTAAGCTCAGTTTTATGTCAGGACTAAAATTGAATCTATGAAAAAAAGAGTAGTTATTGTTGGTGGAGGTATTAATGGTTTAACTGCGGCTAATTATTTACAGAAGCAAAACTTTGATGTTAAAATTTTGGAAAAAAATAATAATATTGGTGGAGCTTGTGTTAAGGATTCAATTATTATTAACAAAAAGCCTGTAAATTATCCCAAAGGTGCAACAGTTTTGGGGATGATGCAAAAGTTTATTTTCGAAGAAACTAATCTTTCAAAATTTATTAAAACTTACTATCCAAAAAGTCCAAAACTGGTATATTTTAAAAACAATTTGGAACCCACCCGAATTTACCAGGATATAGATCTTTTAAAAAAAGAATTACAGATTAAATGGAATGAAAAGGGTGATATTGAAGGATTTAGAAATGATGAAGCTATAGTAATTAAATATTTACAAAATATTTATAAAAAAAGTACTATTCCAGACATTTCTAATGCTGAAAATATACTAGGAAAGAAAATTACAGAACTATGGATAAAGGGCTCAGCATATGATTTATTAAATCATTATTTCACTTCAGAAAAAACCAAATTATACATGGGAATGACAGTTACTGAAAGTGGTCCTGCATCAATTTTTCAAAAGGGTACAGCATTTACAATACCATTAATGGATTCAGGTTCAATTTTTAATGGTTACTGGGGTTTTGTAAAAAATGGAATTTGGGAAATCTCTGAAAAATTAGGAAAAATTAATGAGTCGATAGGAGTTAAGATTGATTACTCAGTCTCAATAAAAAACATTGATCACAAATCAAAAAAAATATTTCTTGATAATAAAGAATTAGATTATGATTACCTATTATTTGCAACAGATCCAATAACTCCGGCCCGATTGCTTAAAGATGATAAAAAAATTCAATCTATTAATGACAAAGAATTTATTGGAACAAGTGGAAAGGTAACTGCTTTCTTTAAAAACCCAGTTGTTTGGAAATATCCAGCTAATGACGACTCACTAGATACCTCTTTTAGATTTATTTTTTCAAATTCAGATCTTGGTGAGTTTGA